>NZ_JACVYG010000057.1:0-65135 GCF_014712245.1 Streptomyces sp. 5-10 | reverse complement strand
ATCCACCGCATCAACATCCAACCGCTCAACCCCCACCCACTCCGGCACCACCTGACCCCCCGCAGCCACCACCACCCGCGCCCCACAATCCCCCACCACAAACCCCAACCGCTCCCCCGGCACCGACACATCCAACGGCACATACACCCCACCCGCCTTCAACACCCCCAACTCCGCAACCACCAACCCCACCGAACGCTCCACCACCACAACCACCGCATCACCCAACCCCACCCCCAACCCACGCAACCCACACGCCACCCCATTCGCCCACGCATCCAACTCCCCATACGTCAACGACTCCGACCCACACACCACCGCCACCGCACCCGGATCCCGCACCACCCACTCCTCAAACAACCCATGCACCGACACCTCCGGAAACACCGCCTCGGTCGCATTCCACCCACCCACCACCAACTCACGCTCCACCGCCGACAGGATCGGCAGCCGGTCCACGGTCAGGCTGTCGTCCTCGGCCATCCCGTGCAGCAGCGTGAGATAGGAGTCGACCAGGCGGGCGGCCGTGTCGGCGTCGAACAGTGCCGTGGCGAACTCCAGAGTGCCCGCGACCGTGGTCCCCCTCTCCTCGCTCGCCATCTCCTCCATGAAGAGGGTGAGGTCGACCTTGGACGTGCCGTTGGGGACGACGGGAAGGATCTCTGTGTCGAGTCCGGCGAGGTCGACACTCCGCAGGAGGTCGTTCTTCTGCCAGGCGAACATCACCTGGAACAGCGGATTGTGGGCCGGACTGCGGACTGGGTTCGCCAGCCGGACGATCTCCTCGAAGGGAATGTCCTGGTTCTCCTGAGCCCCCACCACGTGCCGTTTGACCTGTCCCAGGAGCTGCTGGACCGTCGGGGAGCCGGTCAGGTCGACCCGCACCGGGAGGGTGTTCACCAGGGAACCGATGAGTCCTTCCAGCTCGCTGCGCCCCCGGTTCGCCGAGGGAATGCCCACGACCAGATCGTCCTGGCCCGAGTAGCGCGCCAGCAGTGCGGCCCACCCGGAGAGCAGCGTCATGAACAGCGTCGTACCGTGTCGGGCGCTGAGGGCTTCCAGACTCTTGGTCAGGCTCTCGCCCAGTTCGAAGCTCAGCGTGTCTCCGGCGTGGTCCTGCCGCGCCGGGCGCGGGCGGTCCGTGGGCAGCGTCAGCGTCGTCGGCGCCGCGGCCAGCGTCTGCTCCCAGTACCGCGCCTGGTGGCGGATCGCGTCGCCGGACATCCAGCGCCGCTGCCACGCCGCGTAGTCGGCGTACTGCACCGGCAGGTCCGGCAGTGTCTCCTCTTCCCGGCTCACATACGTGCCGTACAGCGTGGCGAGTTCCTGGAAGAACACGCCGAGGGACCAGCCGTCCGACACGATGTGGTGCATCGTGACCTGGAGGAGGTGGCAGTCATCCGTTTCGGGGATGAGGCACCCCCGGATGAGGGGGCCTTCGGTCAGGTCGAACGGAACGGCGGCCTCGGCCGTCAGGAGGTCGGACAGCGTCGAGTCCGCCTGGACCTGCCGCTCCTGGAGGTGGAACCGGCTCTCGGCGACCGGCGCGACGCGTTGCACGGGCTGCTCGTCCTCCAGGACGAACGTGGTCCGGAGGGCTTCGTGGCGGGCCACTATCCGGTCCAGGGCCCGGCGTAGCGCCGCCTTGTCCAGCGGTCCGCGCAGCCGCAGGCCGCCGGAGATGTGATATGCCTCGCTCACGCCATCGGCCTGCGCCAGGAACCACAAGCGCCGCTGGGTGAAGGAGAGATCGTGCCGGTCCCGCGCTTCGGCCGGGGTCACCGGCGGAAGGACCGTCGATGAGGCTTCGAGGACCCGGCTCGCGAAGTCGGCGAGGACGGGGCGGGCGAAGAGGTCGCCGAGCGGTACCTCGACCCCGAGCACACGGCGAATGCGCGACATGACCTGGACGGTCAGGAGGGAGTGGCCACCCAGCTCGAAGAAGTCGTCGTGGCGGCCGACCCGGTCGACGTCCAGCAGCTCCGCCCAGATCGTGGCGAGTGCTGTTTCCGTCTCATCGGCCGGTGCCTCGTACGCCCGCGTCGCGTACGCGGCGGCGCTGGGTGCGGGGAGTGACCGGCGGTCCACCTTGCCGTTGGAGGTCAGCGGCAGGGCCGGCAGCCGCACGAAGGCAACCGGCACCATGTATGCGGGCAGTTGCTCCAGCAGGCGGTCGCGGAGCACCTCCGCGCCGATCTCGCCGGCGGATGCGTAGTAGGCGACGAGGCGCTTGTCTCCGGGGGTGTCCTCCCGGGCCAGGACCACGACCTGGCTGATCTCAGGGGACTCCAGCAGCCGGGCTTCGATCTCGCCCGGTTCGATCCGGAAGCCGCGCACCTTCACCTGGAAGTCGTTGCGGCCGAGGAAGTCGATCGTTCCCTCGGGAAGCCATCGGCCGAGGTCGCCCGTCCGGTACATCCGCGCGTCCGGCCGCGAACCGAACGGGTCGCGGACGAAGCGCTCCGCGGTCAGTTCGGGGCGCTTGAAGTAGCCTTCCGCCACTCCGGCGCCCGCGATGTACAGCTCGCCGGTCACGCCGATCGGCACGGGCTGACGGTGCTTGTCCAGGATGTAGACGCGGGTGTTCGGGAGAGGGCGGCCGATGGGGATGGTCTGCGCCCCCTCAGGCACATCCCGGATCTCGAAGCTCGTCGCGATGTTGGACTCGGTCGGTCCGTATCCGTTGAGCAGGTGACGCGGCGGGTGGGAGCGCGCCACCCGGCCGATCACGTCGGGGTTGAGGGCGTCACCGCCGACGACGAGGTGCCGCAGTGCGCCGATCTCGGCGGCGATCTCGTCCGCGTACTGGTTGAACAAGCCGACGGTCATCCACAGGAAGGTCACCGCGTGGTGGGTCAGCGCCGCGCCGAAGCGGCGCGGATCGCGCAGGGTGTGCTGGTCGATGACGACGATGCGTCCGCCGTTCACCAGCGGCGTCCATATTTCCAGGGTGGAGATGTCGAACGTGGGACTGGACGCGAAGGCCGCGTGGATGGCGTCGTCCACGGGGATCAGGCCGTCGCTCACGACGAGGCNGATGGCGTCGTCCACGGGGATCAGGCCGTCGCTCACGACGAGGCGTACGAGGGCGCGATGGGACAGGACGACGCCTTTGGGGACTCCGGTGGAGCCCGAGGTGTAGAGGATGTAGGCGGGCGCGTCGCTGGAGACCGCGGGAAGTGGCCGCTGCTCGCTCATGACGGCGTCGTCCGCGTCGACGTCGACGTCGACGCGGACGACGCCGTCATGCGCGGGCAGCGGCCGGCCCTGGGTGGTGAGGAGGTGGCGGGATTCGCTGTCCGCGATCAGGAAGGCCAGTCGCTCGTGCGGGTGAGAGGGGTCCAGGGGTACGCAGATGCCACCGGCCCGCAGGACGGCCACCTCGGCGGTGACCAGTTCGAGGGAGCGGTCCATGAGGAGTGCGACGTTGTCGCCGGCCGTCACTCCGAGGGACCTGAGGCGCCGGGCGAGCCGGTCGGCGCGGGCGTCGAGTTCCGCGTAGGTGAGGGTGCGCTCGCCGTGGACCGCGGCCACCGCCGACGGCGAGCGCCGCGCCTGCTCGGCGAACAGGTCGTGGAGGCTCTGATGCTCCGGGTAGGCGCGGGACGTGTCGTTCCACTCGACGAGGAGTAGGTGTCGCTCGTGGGCGGTGAGGAGTTCCAGCCTTCCCACCTGTTCGTGCGGGGTCCGCACCATGCTGCGCAGCAGGGTGACGAAGTGCTCGTGGAGCCGGCGGATGGTGGCGGCGTCGAACCGCGTGTTCGCGTACTCGATCCGGCCGCTGATGCCGTCGTTCGTCTCCTTCATGTTCAAGGAGAGGTCGAATTTCGTCGTGCCCTCGACGGCGCCGCCGATCCGGGCGTCGAACGTGACGGTCGCGGGCAGGCCGTGCGGGGCCGACGCGCTCAGCACGTCGGGCACGGGGATGTTCTCGAAGACGAAGGCGGTCTGGATGAGCGGGGTGAGGCTCGCGTCCCGCGGCGCGCCGGTCGCCGCCACGACGTCCGCGAACGGGATCTCCCGTTCGAGGACGGCCTCCGTCTCGTGGCTCATCCGGCGGATCACCTCGACGACGGTCGGGTCGCCGGACAGATCGCAGCGCAGGGCCAGGGTGTTGGCGAAGAAGCCGATCAGGTTCTGGAACTCGGCGTGGTCGCGGCCGCTGGTCACCAGGCCCACGGCGAAGTCGTCCTGGGCGGCGTGCCGGTGCAGCAGGATGGCCCAGGCGGCGAGCAGGACGGTGTGGAGCGTGCACTTCTGGTCCTGTGCCATGTCCTTCAGCTGCCGGGTCAGGGCGGCGGACAGCACGAACTCGTGGTCGCTTCCGCTGTGGTCGGGGGTGCCGGGAAGCGCCGGGTGATCCCGGTGCAGTGCCAGCGGCGGCAGGTCGGCCAGGTGGTCCTGCCACCAGGCCACGTGTGCCGCGTGGTGGGGTGTTTCGCGTTGTTCCTGTTGCCAGCGGACGTAGTCGGCGTAGCGCAGCGGCAGCTCCGGCAGGGTGGCCTTCTCGCCGAGGTGCCGGGCGCGGTACAGCTCGCCGAGTTCGGCCAGGAACAGTCCGATGGACCAGCCGTCGCTGATGATGTGGTGCTGGGTGAAGAGGACGATGTGGTCGTCGTCGGCGAGGGTGATGACGGCCGTTCGCATCAGTGGCCCGTGGGCGAGGTCGAAGGGGGCGCGCTGGTGGGCGAGGATCTCCTCGTCCGCCGCGCCGGTCCGCGCCTCGGGTGCGTGGTCGCGCACATCGGAATGCGCCACTTCGACTGCCGCTCGGGGTGATGTGATCGCGCGGGGGACGCCGTCGACCTCGGTGAAGGTGGTCCGTAGCGGCGCGTGCCGGGCCACGATGTCGCTCAGGGCGTCGTGCAGGATCTCTGTGTCGAGGGCGCCTTTCCAGTGCAGTTTGAAGTGCACGTTGTAGAGCGGGCCGGCGTCCGCGAGGCGCTCGATCAGCCAGAGCCGCTCCTGTCCGCTGGACAGGGCTTGGGCCGCGTCGCCCGGGGCCTCCGTCCGGGCGGTGGGTGCGCTGACGGTGGCTTGGTCCTGTTGGAGCAGGCGGATGAGGTCGGCCTTGTGTGTGATCAACTGCTCCCGGAGTTCCCGGGTCATCGCGCCCTTCGCCGCGCGGTACACCAGACGATCGCCGTCGAGCCACAGCTTCACGTCGGCCTTGGCCAGGGCCAGCAGCAGTTCGTCGGTGGTCACAGTGCCTCCTGCTCGTAAGCGGCGTCGGCGGCGTCGGCGGCGTCGGCGGCGTCCTCGGGGGCCGGGTACGGCTCGTTGCTCCGCGAGGCCATGTGGATGAGGGATTTTTCGAAGATGGCCCGGGCGACATCGGCGACGGTGTCCCGGTTTCTGATCACGGTCAGGGGCAACGCGAGGCCGACGGCGGTGGAGAGCCGGTTCTTCAGTTCGAGGCCCGAGAGCGAGTCGAGTCCGGTGGTGCCCAACGGCTGGTCGGCTTCGATGGCACGGGGCGAGGCCAGGCCGAGAACGGTCGCCGCCTCGGCGCGGACCAGGTCGAGCAGGAACTGTTGTCCCTCCGCGGCGGACAGGGCGTGGAGCCGCCGCTGGACGGTGGGTGCGTCCGGTGTGTTGGTGGCGGTCCGGCGGGGTACGGCGGTCCGGCCGAGGTGTCGCAGCATCGGCGGCAGTTGATGCGGATGCGCCCCGAGTGCGGCGGGGTCCAGGTGTGCCAGGGCGAGGACCGTTTCGGGCCGGCCGAGGGCGGCGTCGAACAGGGTGAGGCCTTCCTCGGTGGTCGGGGCGAGTGTCCCGGGGCGGGCCGCGCGCGGCCGGTCGGTGCCGTCGTCCGTCCCGGGGGTGAGGCGGCGCCGCTGCTCCCACGGTTCCCAGTCGAGGGCCAGAGCCGGCAGCCCTTGCGCTCGGCGCTGCTGGGCGAGGGCGTTGAGGAAGGTGCCGGCCGCCGCGTGGCTCGCCTGTCCGGCGGTGCCGAGGACTCCCGTCGTGGAGGAGCAGAGGATGAAGGGTGACAGGGTGTGCGTCCGGGTGAGGTCGTGCAGGTGCCAGGCGGCGTCGGCCGTGGCGCGCAGGGCCGAGCTCAGCCGTTCGGGGGTCAGGGCGGTGAGCACACCGTCGTCGGAGGCCTCGGCCGCGTGGACGACGGCTGTGAGCGGGTGGCCGTCCGGGATGGTCGACAGAAGGTTCTCCACGGCGGTGCGGTCGGCGACATCGCATGCGACGACGGCCACTGTGGCGCCGGCCGCCGCCAGTTCGTCGCGGAGTTCGCGTGCTCCGTCGGCGGTGGTTTCCGGCCGGGAGGTGAGGAGCAGGTGCCTGGCCGCGTGGTTCCGTACCAGGTGCCGGGCGAGTCGGGCGCCGAGCGTTCCGGTTCCTCCGGTGAGCAGCACCGTGCCGTCGGGGTCAAGCCGCGGCAGCGTCCGGGTGGTCGGGTCGGCGTCGGCCGTGTGGTGCCGTGCGACGGCGCCGGTGGGTACCGGGCGCATCCGTGGCACCAGCTGCCGGCCGGCGCGCAGGGCGACCTGTGGTTCGGGGCTGAGCAGGGCCGTCGGCAGCGCCTGGCGGGATGCCTCGGTGTCGTCCGTGTCGATGAGGATGACGTCGCGGTCGGGGTGTTCGGCCCGGGCGGAACGGACCAGCCCGGCGAGGGCGGCCCCGGCGAGGTCCTCGATGGCGTCGTCGGGGTCCGTGGCCACCGTACGCCGGGTGAGCAGTGCCAGACGGCAGGCCCTGAGCCGGTCATCGGCGATCCAGTCCCGCAGCAGTGTGAGGACGCGGGCCGTGGCGGCGTGTGCCGCGGCGACCGGGTCGCCGCCGGCACGGTCGTCGGGGTCGGTGTGGCAGGGGACGACGAGCAGGTCGGGTGCGGGACCCTGATCGAGGGTACGGGTCAGCGCCGCGAGGTCGGTGTGGTGCCGCCCCTTTACGGGCCCGTCGGGCAGGGCCGGGCCGATCACGGCGACGTTGGCGGGCAGGGCGGCGGTCGAGGCGCCCTGGGGCGCGGCCCAGTCCATGCGCAGAAGGCGTCCGTGGCCGGTGCGGGCGAGTTCACCGTGCAGCCGGCGGGCCGACGCGGGAGCCGTGGTCAGGGCCTCCACGGCGCCGACGGCAGCGCCGGTGGCATCGGCGAAGCGCAGGGCGACCGTCTCTTCGCCGGGCCGTCGCTCCAGGTGGATCCGCAGCGTGGTGGCTCCCACGGCGAGCAGTGAGACGCCGGCCCAGGAGACGGGCAGCCGCACCGGGGCGTCACTGTGCGCGGTGTGGAGCGCCGCGGTGTGCAGGGCGGCGTCGAGCAGCGCAGGATGCAGCCCGAAGCGGCTCGCGTCGGGGGCGGCGTCGCCCGGCAGGACGGCTTCGGCGAAGAGTTCCGGTCCGCGCTGCCACGCCGCCCGCAGTCCCTGGAACGCGGGACCGTAGCTCAGGCCCAGGTCGGACAGGCTCTTGTACAGCCCCTCGACGGGCACGGGGACGGCACCTTCCGGCGGCCAGATCCGCAGGTCGCCGACGGGGGCCGGCCGGGCCGGGCCGAGTCGCCCGGCGGCGTGGCGGGTCCATGCGACGCCCGGAGCCGCACCGGCGGGCCGCGTGTGCACGGTCACCGATCGGCGACCGTGGTCGTCGGGTACGCCGACGACCACCTGGAGGGTGATGGCGGCGCCGTCGGCCGGGAGCGGCAGTGGCTTCTCCAGTGTCAGTTCCTCGACCCGGTCCAGGCCGGTGTGGTGAGCGGCGGTCAGGGCGAGTTCCACGAAAGCGGTGGCCGGCACGATCACTTGGTCGAAGACCGTGTGGTCGGCGAGCCATGGGTGGTCCGACAGCGAGATCCGGCCCGTGAGAGCGAGAGTGTCGGTGTCGGCCAGGGGGACGACGGCCGCGAGCAGCGGGTGATCGGCCGTCTCCAGCCCCGCCGAGGTCACGTCGGCGTCGCCCGGCCGGGGGGCCTCGAGCCAGAAGCGTTCGCGCTGGAAGGCGTAGGTGGGCAGGTCGGTGCGGCGTGGGCGGTGGGCCGCGAAGCGGGCGTCCCAGTCGACGTCGAGTCCGCGGCAGTGGAGGGCGCCGAGGGCGAGTTCGAGGTCTGCGAGGTCGCCTCCGTCCCGGCGGAGGGACCCGACCACCAGGGTCGGGGCGCCGACCGGTTCGGCCGTCTCCCGCAGCGGCGCCACCAGAACGGGATGGGGGCCGGCCTCCACGAAGAAGCGGTGCCCGTCCGCCATCAGGCTCGTGGCGGCGTCGGCGAAGCGGACCGGCTGCCGCAGATTGCGGTACCAGTAGTGCGCGTCCAGTCCCCCGGTGTGCAGGCGTGTGCCGGTGACGGTCGAGTAGAACGCCACCTCCGACTCGCGGGGTGCCAGATCCGCCAGGGCGGTGGTCAGTTCGTCCTCGATGGTGTCGACCTGGCTGGAGTGCGGGGCGAAGGGGGTGGGCTCGGTGCGCACGGCGGCTCCGGCGTCGGTCAGGTCCCGCACGAGCGCGGTGAGGTCGTCGACCGCCCCGGACACGAGTGTGGAGGTGGGGCCGTTGACACCGGCCAGCGACAGGCGGCCGCCGAAGCGCGCGAGGTGGGTCCGCAGGTCGTTCTCCGGCAGCTCGACGGTGGCCAGCGCGCCCTGTCCCGCC
This sequence comes from Streptomyces sp. 5-10, assembly GCF_014712245.1. Lineage (NCBI taxonomy): Bacteria > Bacillati > Actinomycetota > Actinomycetes > Kitasatosporales > Streptomycetaceae > Streptomyces > Streptomyces sp. 5-10. The sequence continues at coordinate 56,537 of NZ_JACVYG010000057.1, read as the reverse complement.
AGTCGCCGCAGAGTGCGGCCGCGCAGCGCCACGATTCTCGCGGCGTCCTCGAGCGACAGGGCACCGGCGACGTGGGCCGCCGCGATCTCGCCCGGTCCGTGGCCCACAACCGCGTCGGGCTCCACGCCCATCGAGCGCCACAGGGCCGCGAGCGCCACCATGACGGCGAACAGCATGTGCTCCGTGACATCCGCGTCGTCCGGGTCCGGGGCGCCCTCGGCGCCTTTCGCCACATCGGTCAGCGACCAGTCCACGTACGGCGCGAACGCTCGCTCGCATGCCCGCAGCCGCTCCCGGAACACCGGGGAGCTGTCCCACAGGGGCAGCGCCGTGCCCGGCCACGACGCTTGGTGCCCCGGGAAGACGAAGACCACCTTGCCGGTGACGTCGCGCCGTCCGGACACGGCCCGGGGCGCGGGGTCGCCCGCGGCGACGGCGCGCAGTTGGTCGCGCAGCGCCGCGAGGTCCCGGTCGACGAGCACGATCCGGTGCTCGAAATGAGAGCGGGTGGTGGCGAGGGAGTACGCCAGATCGGCGAGGCTCGGCCGCGGGTGGGCCTCGAGGTGGGCGTGCAACCGCTTCGCCTGGGCGCGCAGCGCCGCCTCGCTGCGGCCGGACAGCGGTACGGGCAGTGGCACGGACAGCGGTACGGGCAGTGGCGAAGGGGCTGGTGGCGCCTGTGGTTCGGCGGCCACCGCGCCGGGTTCGGGCGGTGCCTCTTCGAGGATCACATGGGCGTTCGTGCCGCTCAGGCCGAACGCGGACACCGCGGCGCGGCGGGGCGTGCCGTCGCCCTCCCAGGCAACCGCCTCGTTGAGCAGCCGGACCGTGCCCGCCGACCAGTCCACGTGCGGTGACGGTTGCGCGGCGTGCAGCGTCGCGGGCAGCAGGCCGTTCCGCAGGGCGAGCACCATCTTGATGACGCCGCCGATGCCGGCTGCCGCCTGGGTGTGGCCGAGGTTCGACTTCAGGCTGCCGAGCCACAGGGGCCTGTCGGGGGTGTGCGCCGCGCCGTACGTGGCGAGCAGCGCCTGTGCTTCGATCGGGTCGCCGAGGGGGGTGCCCGTGCTGTGTGCCTCGATGGCGTCGATGTCCGCGGGTGACAGGCGTGCGGTGGCCAGCGCCTGCCGGATCAGCCGTTGCTGGGAGGGCCCGTTGGGTGCCGTCAGGCCCTGGCTCGCGCCGTCCTGGTTGACGGCGGAGCCGCGTAAGACGGCCAGCACCGGGTGACCGTTGCGCCGGGCGTCGGACAGCCGTTCCAGCAGCACCATTCCGGCGCCCTCGGACCAGCCCGTCCCGTCCGCCTCGGCGGAGAAGGGCTTGCACCGCCCGTCCGGCGCCCTCTCGCCGGCCGGACTCGGCTCGTCGAATGCCGAGGGCGTCGCCATGACGGTCACGCCGCCGGCCAGGGCCAGGGGGCACTCGCCCCGCCGCAGGGCCTGAGCGGCGAGGTGCAGTGCGACCAGCGACGAGCTGCACGCGGTGTCGACGCTGATCGCCGGGCCTTCCAGACCCAGGGTGTACGCGACCCGCCCCGAGGCGGCGCTCGTCAGGCGCCCCGTGCTCAGATAGCCCTTGAGGGGTGCCGGAACGGCATCGGCGTCCCGCCACCCGGGCCCGTAGTCATTGTCGTAGAGGCCGACGAAGACGCCGCTCGCGGAACCGCGCAGCGAGGCCGGCGGGATGGCCGCACGCTCGAGCGTCTCCCAGGCCAGTTCCAGCAGCAGACGCTGCTGCGGATCGATCGCGACCGCCTCACGGGGGCTGATGCCGAAGAACGCGGGATCGAACTGATCGGCGTCGCGGAGAACTCCCCCGGCGTACGGCCGACCGTCAGCCGGGCTGTCCCACCCGCGGTTGTCCGGGAAGGCGGACACGGCGTCGCGACCGTCGAGCAGCAGTGCCCACAGCGCCTCGGGCGTGGTCGCTTCACCGGGGAAGCGGCAACTCATCGACACGATGGCGATCGGTTCAGCATCGGGGTGTGCCGGCACGGGGGCCGTCGTCGTGGATTCGCCGGCGCTGACACCCAGTCGAACGCCCAGCTGTCCGGCGAGCCCTTCGACGGTGGGATGGTCGAACACCAGCGTCTCGGGCAGCCGTGCGCCCACCGCGGCGGCGAGCCCGGCCCGCAGGCGCGCGCCGCGCAGCGAGTCCAGTCCGATCTCCCGCAGCGGACGGTCGGGCTCCACCAGGGCCCCCGGTGGCCGGCCGAGAACGGCACCGACCTCACGGGTGACCAGTTCGCGAAGCTCGCGTTCGGCGTCGGCGGCGGGCAGTGCCGCAAGCCGCCGGGCGAGCGGTGAGTCGCTCGGCGCCCCGTGGCCCTCGCCCGCGTGGCCGCTGTTCCCCACGGCCGCGGCCGCCGCGTCGCCGGGCTCGGGCCGTCGCTCGGTCTGTCGTTCGTCCTGTCGCTCCGCCCGTCGCTCGGGCCAGTGGTACACCTCCGGCAGCTCGTCCCTGCGCAACAGGTCCTGGGTGCGTCGGCGCTGCAGTTTGCCGCTCGTCGTCTTGGGCAGGCCCTTCGGCCGCAGCAGGACCAGTTCGAGAACGCTCACCTCGTGCTCGGCCCAGACCGCCTCGGTGATCGCCTCGGCGACGGCGGTCAGGTCGCCGTGCAGATGGTCGCGCGCCACCTCGGCCACGATGCCGAGGCCCTCCCCGCCGTCCGCGGTCACCGCGAAGGCGACGCTGTACCCCGTGCGGATGGCCGGGTGTGCCTCCACTGTGGTCTCGATGTCCTGCGGATAGTGGTTCCGGCCGAACACGATGATGAGGTCCTTCAGCCGGCCGGCCACGTAAAGCTGGCCGTCCCGGAGGAACCCGAGGTCCCCGGTGCGCAGATAGGTGGTCCCGGGGTCCGTGGGCAACGTCGCGCCGAAGACCTCGGCCGAGGCGTCGGGGTTGTCCCAGTACCCCCGCGCGATGTGCGGCCCGGCGAGCCATATCTCGCCCACCTCGTCGGCCGAGCACTGCCGGCGGGTGTCGGGACGCACGATGGCGACGCGCTGCCCGGTCGCGGGGTTGCCACAGGACACCACCTGACGTGCGGCGGGGTGGCCGGCCGCGGAGGTGAGGACCCGGCCGTGCTCGAAGGCCGCCTTGTCGATCCATATGCCGGCGCTCGTCGACAGGTGGTGCCCCGACGCGAACACCGTCGCCTCGGCGAGCCCGTACCCGGGGAAGAACGCCGACCTGCGGAATCCGGCGGGCGCGAAGGTGCGGCTGAATCTCTCCAGGGTCTGCGGCCGGATCGGCTCGGCCCCGTTGAGAGCCAGCTCGAGCGAGGAGAGGTCCAGCCGCGCCACGTCATCGGGATCCGTCTGCAGGCAGCACAGTTCGTAGCCGAAGTTCGGGGACATCACCACGGTCGCGCGGTAGTCCGAGACGGCCCGCAGCCAGCGCACCGGTTTCTGTACGAACGCCGCCGGTGGCATCAGGACGGTGAACAGCCCCTGCCACAAGGACATCAACAGGCTGGCTATCAGCCCCATGTCGTGATGTACGGGCAGCCAGCTCGCGACCCTCGTGCCGGGGTGGGTGCCGAAGCCGAGCCCCATCATCCGGATGTCGGCCGCCAGGTTCTCGTGTGACAGAACCACCCCCTTCGGCCGGGAGGTGGAGCCCGAGGTGTATTGGAGAAAGGCGATGTCGCCGGGCTCGACCCGCGGAGGCGGCCAGGCGGTGGCCGAGGACCGGATGCCGTCCACCGTCCGCCAGGGCAGGTCCCGCAGCGAGGCCGGGGCGTTCCTCAGGACCTTCTCCATGGCGTCCTCGGTCGTCAGGGCGGCCTTGGCGCCCGAGTCCGAGGCGATGACCATCAGCCGGCCGAGGTCGCGCTCGGTGCGGGGCGCGTACACGGGCACGGCGATCACCCCGGCGTACAGGCAGCCCAGAAAGGCGACCACGAAGTCGAGTCCGGACGGGAAGCAGAGCATCGCGCGGTCACCACGGCGGAGTTCCTGCCGCAGACCGGCGGCGGTGCGCTGTGCCTCCCGGTCGAGGTCGGCGTAGGTCAGTCGCTCGGTTTCGTGGTCACCGTCGGCGAGGAAGGCGACCGCCGCGCGATCAGGGGTCTGCTCGCTCCACCAGCGCACCGCATGGACCAGAGTGGGGAACTGCGGATAGAAGGACTGGGGTTCCGGATCCGGCACGGCTCACTCTCTCCTGCGCTGTCGGCACGAACGTCAAACGGTCCGAGGTCACCGTCGAGTCCGGCGTCACCGACGTGCAGACCGCCGATCCATGCGACCACCCCGGCGCCCCCGCGGTCGGACGCTATCGAGAGGGAAACCAGGACAGCACCCCCTACCGCCGCGCGGACACCACAGGCCTCGGCCGGCGGACACCGCAAGATCCCCGGTGACCTGTGCGAGGGGGTTGGCAAGGGCCGTCGTCTGCCGCTACGTTCGAGGGTTCGGGCCGCTCGGGGGGAACGGTTGAGCGCGGGCTGACGTTCGTCACCAGGTGGAGCTGGGTGACGGCGCGGCGGTCGGTGTCAGGCCGCGCCGCTGTGCCGCGCCGCCAGCGTCCTCATTGTGCGCGCCCTAGCCCTCGACGCGCTTCAGGCCGCGCACGGCCGGGATCGCCAGCAGCAGGGCGCAGGCGACGAGCGCCATCGTCGCGGACACGCACAGCAGCGGCACCGTCCCCGCGACGAGCGCGAGCGGTCCCGCCAGCGCCTGCCCGACCGGCTTCATCACCAGCGAGCCGGCCGCGTCGTACGCGTGCACCCTGCCGAGGACGTCCTGCGGGATGTGCGTCTGCACGCTCGTGTGGAACATGACGATCCAGAACGCCATGCCCACACCGCTCACCCCGTAGCACCCGGCGATGAGCGGCGCGGGAAGGCCGAGAGCGACCCCCAACGGCATGAGCGCCCAAACGATCATGGAGAGGGCGCCGGCCCGGAGCGGATACCGCGGGCGGAACCTGATCGCGACGATCCCGCCCAGCACACTTCCCGCCCCGAGGGACGACATGACCAAGCCGAACGTCGATGCTCCGTAAGAAGATCGCGCTGCCCGCCCCGATCAGGGCCAGCAGCACCAGGATCTGCCACAGCTGCGGCGTATGCCGTTGATCCCGACCAAGGCGACAGTGTCGTGTCCCGGCCGTCCCTCAGTCAACGGAATATGTGCGCCGAGCCGGGAGCTTGCCGCTCAGTCGCATCGGCCGCACGGGTATCCACGCCGCACGGCGGACTGAGACGTGGCCAACCCCGGCACGGGCGCCCACCGGCCGCGGTGTGTGCGGGGCGGCGGCGGACCGTACGGCGACTGCCAGGCAGGCCGCTCGGTACGACCCGAGCGGCCCACGTCGCGACGGAGAACGATCGGCAGGCAGGTGGGCACGACCACCCAGTTCTTGGACACAGAGTTACACCGTTTCCAGTGAGAGGACCGCAGCGAAAAGGAGCACGGCGCACAGGTGCGACGCGCGACGGATCAGCGCTTGGGGGTCTCACTTGGTGTACATCGGCACGTCCTTGACGGGGTGATGGTGGGCGGGAGCACGGTAACCGCATACGGGAGCGCGGCTCCACTGATTTTCGACGGCCCGTTGACCTGCCGTCAGCCCCGGCACCCAGGAGGTCTCCATCAACCCGAACGTCGCTGCCGCCCGACTCAGGTGTCGAGGAGTTCCGGCACGACGATGTCCTCGCAGGTCAGCCGGTGCTTCGACAGGCCCTGCTCGTGGTGGTAGCGCAAGAAGGTGTCGATGGCCTTGCGGTTCGCGCCGATCCCGTAGGGCCACCAGTCGTCGCCGAGCAGCCGACGGTTCTTCTCGAACAGCGCGCTGAACCACGGCGTGACGACGCTCATGTGCTGCTTCGCGGCGTCGACGAGGTACTTCCGCTCGGCGAGCTCCTTGGCTTCCGTGAAGGCGTCGTAGACGGCCCGTGCGAGGCCCCGCCGCTGTGCCAGTTCCCTGCGGATCGCGACGATGTGCATCGGGGGGAAGATCCCGGTGCGGCGGTAGTAGTCGCGCTCGACGGCCTCGTAGTCGGGGAACAGTCGGGCGACCTTCGGCGAGCCGTCCAGCACCGCCTGCGGCACATCGATGGAGATCAGTGCGTCGATCTCGCCGGATTCGAGCATGGCGCCCAGGGTCCGGCCGTCCTCGGCGTGGCGCACATCGACGCCGTCCGGGACGGGCCGCGGGATCCAGTCGCAGGCGGGGATGGGGTGATTGGTGCCGCCGATGACCCAGCGGCACTGGTCGAGGGTCACGCCGTACTCGTCGGCCAGGATGCCCTTCGGCCAGATCCCGGCGTCGTGGCCGTAGAGCGTGAACTCGCCGACGGTCCTGCCGACGAGATCCCGCGGCTTCTCGATCCCGCTGGCGGTGTTCACGAAGATCGCCGAGTGGCGGAAGTTGCGGTTCGGCAGGATCGGCAGCGCCAGGAACGGCGCATCGTCGAGGTCGAAGGTGCGCAGGAAGTAGGTGAGACCGAGCTCGGCAAGGTCGTAGTGCCCCTCGATGGCGCGACGGAAGATGTCCGATACGAGGGGTGCCGTCTCGAACACCGCGTCCACCCCGTCGACCGCGACCCGGCCGTCGAACAGTGCCTCGGTGTGCTCGTAGGCGTATACGCCGATGCTCAGCTTCGTGCTCATCAGTGGATCTCTTCCCTGGGAGTTCGTGGGGAGCCCGCTTTCCGCTTCCGTAAATGACCATTCACTTTTATGGTGGTCCCGGAGCGGCCGAGCCGTCAAGGTGAATGGTCATTCACGATGAAAGGGGTCGTCGCCATGCCGCGCATCACAGCCGAGCGCCGCGAGGCCAAGCGCGCCGAGATCGTCGCGGCGGCCCGCCGCTGCTTCTCCCGCGACGGGTTCCACCAGAGCTCGATGCCGGACATCGCCGCGGAGGCGGGCGTCTCGGCCGGCGCGCCCTACCGCTACTTCGCGAGCAAGGAGGAGATCGTCCTCGCTATCGCGGGCGACGCGTTCCGGCTGATCTTCGAACCGGTTGAGCGGCTGGCCGACAGCACCGACGCCCCGTCCGTCGCGGAACTGGTGGCCGCCGCGCTCGACACGATCAGCGGCGAGACGGTGCGGGACGCGGCGGGGCACCCGGTCGCGGTCGACGAGCTGCTGCGCTGCGTCGTGCAGACGTGGTCGGAGGTGCTGCGCAACGACGAGGTGCGGGGCCCGGCCGCGGAGGGCTTCGAGAAGGTCCGGGCCAGTATCGCCGACGCGCTGCGCCGCGGCCGGGCCGCGGGCTCGGTGCCCGCCGCCGTGGACCCGGACCGCGGAGCCCGCGCGGTGATGGGGCTGCTGCACGGATTCCTGCTCCAGCGCGTGGCCTTCGGACTCGCGGACACGGCGGGCTTGGCGGACGACCTGCGTGCCGGGCTGATCTTGTGATGGGCGATGAGCGCGCCAAGCCGACGCGAAGGACGGCGAAGAGTTCATCGTCACGCGGCGAGCGGCAGCGACGCCGGCCGCCACGGCATTGATCTCCACCGCCGGGATTGACGAACTACCGGTAGGATGACGAGGAGAGGCTGACCCTGATGCGATGGGCCAAGTCGATGGCCGGGATGGCGAGTTCGGGGCCGCAGGGCTGACGGCTCCCGCGGAGTCGTACCGGCCGGGAGCGGGTGTCCGCGGGGGCGGAGACGGTCGCTGGAGGGTGGGTCGGACACGACGGGGGGCTCGCGTTGGATCGCCTGGCCGAAGCGGACACCGGACGCGGTGGGCGTGTGACCGGCCGGGCGGCGCCCGCGGTGCTGCCCCGGTCGCTGTGCGGGTGGCTCGGGCCGATCGCGGCCCTCGCCGCGCTGGTGGTCGGCGTGCTCGGGGTCCTGTACGCCGGTCATAGCGAGCCCGGCAGGGTAGACCGGTGGATCGTCCAGCCGACGGCGGACAGTGTGGGGCCGCCCTGGAGGCGCGTCGCCCTGGCCCTGGACTTCTTGGGGGAACCGGCCGGAGCGGCCACGCTGATCGTGGCCGCCGTGACGGGCTGTCTGCTGCTTCGGCGTCCTCGCGCGGCGGTGCTCGTCGTCGCGGGCGCCGCCATGACCGTCGGGGCGGCGACGCTGCTCAAGCATCTGGTGGGACGCACCATCCACGGCGACGGCAATCTGTCCTATCCGAGCGGGCACACCGCCTTCTTCACCGCACTCGCCGTCATCGTGGCGCTGCTCGCGACCGGCCGGTTCGGCCTCGGCAGGACGGCCGGCACGTCACTCGTGCTCGCCGCGGCGCTCGTGGCCGGCGGCGCGATGGGATGGGCACAGGTCGCCCTGGGCGCGCACTATTCGACCGATGTCCTCGGCGGCTGGTGCACCGCGCTGGCGGCGATTCCGGCGACCGCGTGGCTGGTCGATCGGGTGGCCGACTGGCTGGTCGATCGGATGGCCGACGCCCGTCGGCGCGACCGTCGCTGACGTCACATCACGTCACGTCGTCACGTCATGCCAAGCGGCGGAATACGGGCTTCACCGGTCGTCCGCCCAGCCAGGGGGTGGGGTCAGCGGCCTCCAGCGCCTTCCGGTACACCCCACATGCCTGGGCCACCACGGCCACGGTGTGATCGATGTCTGCGTCGCTGAGCGCGCTGCTCACCACGAACGACGGGGCGAGCACCCCGCCCGCGAGGAGCCGGCGCAGGAACAGGGTGCGGTACCGCTGCGACGGCTGCCCGTTCTCGTCGAGGGTGGCGAACACCAGGTTGCTGGCCCGGCCCCGGACGACGATGTGATCGCTCACGCCCATGCTCGCCGCCGCCTCGCGGACACCGGCGGCCAACTTCTCGCCGAGGGCGTGCAGCCGCGCGCTGACGCCCTCTTCGGCGTAGATGGTCTGCACGGCCATCGCGGCGGCCAGCGAATGCGTTTCCGCACCGTGCGTGGTGGACAGCAGGAACACCCGGTCGCCGGAGTGGCGCAAGCCCCCCAGCTCCATCAGATCGCGGCGCCCGGCCAGCGCGGAGACGGCGAATCCGTTACCCAGGGCCTTGCCGAACGTGGAGAGGTCGGGGACGACGCCGTACAGGCCCTGAGCGCCCGCCTCGGACCAGCGGAAGCCGGTGATCATCTCATCGAAGACCAGTACGCAGCCGTGCCGGTCGGCCAGCTCGCGCAGACCGGCGAGGTAGCCGGGCGGAGGCTCGGTGTGGGTGGCGGGTTCGAGGATCAGGCAGGCGACCTCGTCCTGGTACCGGGCGAGCAGTTCCTCCGTGGCGGCCAGGTCCCCGTAAGGGAACGCCACGGTGAGCTCGGTGGTCGCCGCCGGAACACCGGCGGACATCGGCGTGGTGCCGATGAACCAGTCGTCGATGGAGAAGAACGGATGGTCGGCGCAGATGGCCACCCGTGGGCGCCCGGTGGCGGCGCGGGCGAGGCGCACCGCGGCGGTGGTGGCGTCGGAGCCGTTCTTCGCGAACTTCACCATCTCGGCGGTCGGCACCGTGGCCAGGAAGCGTTCCGCGGCTTCGACCTCCACGATGGACGGCCGGACGAAGTTGCCGCCGCGGTCGAGTTCCCGCCGCACCGCCTCGAGCACGCGTGGGTGGGCGTGGCCGAGGCTGACCGACCGCAGGCCGGACCCGTACTCGACGTAGCGGTTGCCGTCGATGTCCCACACGTGGGCACCGCGGCCGTGGCTGATGACCGGGGCCAGGTTCTGGGGGTACTGGTCGTCGCCCTTGGCGTAGGTGTGCGCGCCCCCGGGGATCATGGCGTGCAGCCGCTCGTTCGCCAGCCGCGACCGGGGCAGGCGGAACTCCGCGGTTCCTTCGGTGGATCCGGTGTCCAAGCCGACTTCACCCTTCCTTGTGCTTCAGCACCTCGTGCTTCAGGACCTCGTGCTTCAGGACCTCGTGCTTCAGGACCTCGGCGAGGCTCGGCGCCTCCCGGTCCCGCTGGGACATCGATGTGACCGGCAGCGGCCAGTCAATGGCGAGTTCCGGGTCGTCGAAGGCGATCGTCACGTCCTCGGACGGATCGTGCGGACGGTCGATCCGGTACGAGGTGTCGGCGGTTTCGGTCAGCGCCTGGAAGCCGTGCGCGCACCCCGCCGGGATGTACAGGGTCGCCTGCGTCTCTCCGGACAGTTCGAAGGAGACCCGGCCCAGGTAGGTCGGCGAGTCCGGGCGCAGGTCCACGACGACGTCGAAGATCCTCCCGTACGAGCACCGCACCAGCTTGGCCTCGCCGGCGCCGGAGCGCAGGTGCAGGCCGCGCAGCACGCCCCGGACCGAGCGGGACACGCTGTCCTGGACGAAGGCGTGCGGGTCGAGGCCCACCGAGCGGACCACGTCGGCGTCGAAGGTGCGGCAGAAGAAGCCGCGCTCGTCGGCGTACGGCGTCGGCTCGAACAGATACACGCCGGCGATCTCCGGGACTTCGGTCGCTTTCACGGTGCCTCCCGATGCGCGTGGGCGTGTGCGTGGTCTGTCGTCGGGAACAGGGCGGCGGTCAACGCGGCGAACTGGTGGGCGAGTTGCCGTGCGGCGTCCCGGTTCCGCTCGGTGAGGGTCCGCCGCAGCTCGGCCGAGTGCTTCTCCAGGTCCCGGAACTGTTCGAGCAGCCGGTCGGCGTCGACCTCGCGTGCCGGGTGGCAGTACGCGCCGAGGCCCATCCGGTCCATGAGCGCGTCGCTCTTCGCCGCATAGCAGAGGGCGAGCACGGGCGTTCCGGTCTTCAGCGCGCAGATCAGGTTGTGGTACCGGACGGCCACCACGGCGTCGGCGGCCGCCATCTCGTTCATCAGGTCGGCCAGTGAGGCCGGTTCGGCAGCGCTGACCAGTGGCGAGTCCACCGCGTCGAGGATCGCGGCGACCACCGACAGATCGCACTGGTCGCCGGTGAGCAGCCGGACCGGTCTGCCCTCCTCGACCAGCGCGCGGACGAACCGGATCGTCCCGTCGAGGTAGCGCCGGTATATCTCGTCGGCCCGGGCGCGGTCGTCGTTGCCGCCGTGGAAGTCCATGACGCCGAGGCAGACGGGACCCGGCGTGCCGGTGGGGGTGCTCGCCGGTGGTGTCGGCAGGGAGAACGCGAGATCCGGGTAGACCTCGTCACGCGTGGTGTTCACGCCCATCGCCCGCATGGCGTCGCGGGACTGGGCGTCCCGGTACGACCGGTACGCGGCCAGCCGCGCCGACCAGCGCACCAGGGCCCGGGTCGGCCGGTTGCGGATCTCGGCGGCGCCGACGCTGACCAGCGCGACCCGGGTGCGCAGCAGCCGGCCGCTCGCGCAGAGCAGGAACAGCGAGTACGGGAAGCCCCACGGCCGCAGCGGCAGGGTGGCCTCCAGGACGCCCATGCCCGGCACGATCACGACGTCGTGCCGGCGCACCCAGGCGGCGGTGCGGAAGACGTCGACGAGTTTGCCCAGGCCCTTCGCCGCGATGGCGCCCGCCCGGGACGCGGTCCGGTACTCCGCGCGATTCCAGTGCAGCCGCGTCGCGGGGATCCCGAACGTGGCCGTCACCGCCTCAGGTCCGCCGCACAGCGCGTCCACGACCGCGTCCGGGTGCTCGGCGCGGAGATAGCCGAGCACGGCCTCGAGCGACCCGTCGTTGCCGAGGTTGCCGGAGCCGAGCAGGCCGAACACCCCCACACGTGGCGACGTCCTCATGCCCGCCTCCCTTCCCGCCCGGCGACGAGGGCGTCGACGGAGACCGTGAGCAGCGCCGGGTCGACCGGGGCGCGGTCCTCGACCCGCTCACCGGCGCCCGGCCGGACCCGGCTGGTCAGCCAGGCGGCCAGGTGGCGGTAGCAGGCGCGCCGGTCGGCCGGGGACAACGGGGCCCGCCGGATCGCCGAGGCGAAACCCCAGACGTACTCGGCGAGCAGCCGGGGCGTCGGGTGCAGCGGGCCCGCCCGGCGCGGGTCCAGGTTGACGCACCGGGAGCGCTTGGACGGGTTCGCCCGCTCGGCGCGGGTGGGGTGGTCGCGGCGGAAGTAGAGGAGTTCCGGCACCTGGTGGAAGCGCCCGTGCAGGGCGATCTCGGCGACGAACGTGCGGTCCGCGTGGTGGTAGCTGTCCATCGGCCTCACCCGGCGCAGCGCGGCGGCCCGGATCACCCCGTAGAAGTCGTCACCGCCGGGCTCGAACAGCATGGAGCGGAAGCGCTCCGGCGGGTGCGGTGAGTCGGTGGCGAGCGTGTACTCGTACGGGACCTTCACCTGGCCGTCGCCGTCGATGACCGCCTGGTCGGCGTGTGCGAGGATCACGTCCGGCCGCTCGTCCAGCGCCTGGACGCAAGCCCGCAGCAGATCGCGGGCGTAGAGGTCGTCGTGCGAGGCCCACTTGAACAGCTCGCCGCGGCACTGGGTGAACACGTAGTTGTGGTTCGGCGTGGCGCCGACGTTCCGGGGCAGCCGGAGGTACCGGACGCGCGCGTCCATGGCGGCGTACGTGCGGCAGATGTCCTCGGTCCCGTCGGTCGAGGCGTTGTCGGAGATGACCAGTTCGAAGTCCTCGTAGGTCTGGCCGAGCAGCGCGTCGAGCGACTCGGCCAGGTACTCCTCGCCGTTGTACACGGGCAGGCCGATGCTCAGCCTGGGTTGGGCGGTCATGGCGTCCTCACTTCGGGGATGGAGTCTTGGTGGTGCTCGCGCAGGGCGGACCGCAGGTGCAGCCACCACACGGCCGAGCCGCTGACGGTCGCGGCGGCGACACCCCAGGCCGAGCCGACCGTGCCGGCCACGGCCGCGCCGCCGAGCCCGCCGCCGACGTAAGCGGCGGAGGCGAACAACTGGGAGCGCAGGCTGCGCCGGGCCGCGCCGAGCGCGCGCAGCCCGGCCGCCGCGCCGGTGCCGAGGCCCGCGCCCGCGACACTGAAGGTGATGGCCGCGATGAGCTGCGAGGCGGAGTGCCAGACGTCGCCGAGCACCAGATCGCCGAGCCGGTTCGGCAGCAGGAGCAGCGACCCGCCCCACAGCAGCGCGGCGGCGGCCTGTCCGCCGCCCAGCAGGAGACAGAACTTGCCGAGGCGGTGCGGGGACTGCCGCAGCACCCGTGCCGCCTCCGGGACGGTGACCAGCGAAAGGCCCATCAGTACGGCGAGGAAGGGGCCCATCAGGAGCTCGGCACCCCGCACCGCGCCCACCGCCCCGACCCCGACGATCGCGCCGAGCCCGTAGGCCCGCAGCTGGCTGGCGCCGCTGAGGCTGACGTTTTCGACCAGGTACCGGTAGCCGAGATCGCGCTGCTCGCGCAGCCACCCGCGCGCCTCGGTCATCCGGGGCCGGATGCCGGACTGGAGGCAGCCGTACGCGGCGGCCACCGCGGCGGACGCGCCCCAGGCAAGCACGAACGAGGCCACACTGCCCACGCGGGCCGCCACGATCATGGCCGGGACGAGTGCCACGCACCACACGACGTCGTTGAGGAAGGCCTTGCGCCCGTTGCCCGCAGCGAAGAACGAGAACCGCCAGGCGTCCTGCAGCAGCAGCCCCGGCAGCATGACGCCGAGGCAGACGAACGCGGGCCCCACGCGGCCGCCGAGGGCCGGCCCGACCACCAGACACGCCGCGCCGATGGCCGCGCCCACACCGAGCGCGGTACCCGTCGACCGGGCCACCGCCCCGCGCCAGGACGCGTCCGGCACGCCGCTGAAGCGCACCACGAGCGGATCGGTGGCCAGCCCGCGGGAGACGTTGAGCACCACGCCGTACGTCACCCAGGCGAGGCTGAACACGCCGAACGCGGTCACCCCCAGCGAGCGGGCCACGTAGATGCCCACCGCGAAGTTGGAGATGCTGGAGGCCGCCTGGTCGGCCAGTCCCCAGGACAGCCGGCCGACGAGGGCCCGCTTGGCGGATCCGGCCGGTGGCGCCGTTGGCTGCGGATTCCCTCCCTCGGTGGGCATCGGCGTCATGCCTTGATCAGCCCGGCGCCGTGCAGGGCGCCGGCCGCGTCGGCGACGGTGTCGAACGGCAGCCCGGACCGCTCGGCGACATCGAGCAGACTGTGCTCGCCGTCGGAGAGGTTGAGCACCCACAGCATGGCCATCTGGGCCTGCTTGGTGTCGCTGCGGCCGCCGAGCGCGTCGTACAACCCGCGTCGGCCCAGCTGTGGTTCGCCGTAGGGGCTGAGGTTGAGGTACCGCCGGTTGCGGTCGAGGACGGCGAACGCCTCGCGGCAGACGGCAAGGGTGTCCGCCATCGCCTCCGGGGAGACGAAGTCCAGGTTGTCCGCCGAGGTGTGGTACTCGGGGTAGCCCGCGTACGGGGTCCGGGTGAGCGAGCCCACGCCGAGATCGAACCCGGGCGAGCAGTACTGCCGCTCGTCGTAGCCGTACGGGGTGAACTCGGCAACGGTGTGGGGGCGTTCGGAGGCGGCCAGCACGTGCCGCATCACCCGGTCGATCTCCGCGTCGCCGCGCCTGCTCTGCTTGTACGTCAGTGAGCCGGGGTCGCCGGCGCAGGCCAGCACCAGGCCGTGCTTGACCCGGTCCACCCGCTCCGCGTTGTGGGCCAGCCAGGTGATGGCCCCGATGGTGCCGGGGGCGAAGATGAACCGGTAGGTGTAGTACGGCGTTTTCGCCGCCAGCTCCCGGGCCAGGAACGTCGCCACCGCGACGCCGGCCATGTTGTCGTTGGCCAGCGACGGGTGGCAGACGTGGCAGGAGACGATCACCTCGTCGGCGATCTGCCCGGGGACGATGTGCTCGGCGTAGGTGAGGTGGCCGTCGGCGAGTGTGGAGTCGACGCACACCTCGTACTCGCCGTCCGGCATCGCGTCCAGGGTCTCCTGGGCCAGGCAGAACCCCCACTCCGGTGTGTAGTAGCTGGTGCGGTACGGCACCCAGGACGGGTGGTCCGGCAGGGTGTGCAGGTGGGCGCGGAGTTCGGCCAGCGGCATGGTCCGCGACACCGGCACGCTGTAGCCGAGCACGTGCAGGCTGGACGCGGCGAAGTCGACGACCCGGTTGCCGGCCGTGTCGGCGATGTACGCGTCCCGGATGTTCCACTCCTGCGGCACCGTCCAGTCGAGCACCTGGGTCCCGGTCGGCACCTCGTGCACCTGCAGCGGGATGTACTCGCCGACGATCTTCAAGGTGGCGCGCACACCGTCGCCGGTGATGCTCCGGCAGAGCGGGTACAGCCGCTCCACCAGCGCGTACATCTCCTCGCCGCGCTCGGTCACCGGCGCCACCGCAGGGTGTCGTCGACGGTGCCGGCCTCGGACGCCGCGCGCAGCACGGCGAGCCGGGTGAAGCGCCGGTCGAAGTCCTCCCGGGTCAGGTCGAACTTCCGGTAGGCGTCGGCGAGTTCGAGCGCGCCCCGCTTCACCGTCCACTCGCAGTCGAAGCCGGGGATCGCGGCGCGGAACCGGGAGAAGTCCACCCGGTACGACCGTGGGTCGGCGCCGTTCTCCCCGGTGATCCTCACCTTCGCGCCGGGCACCGCCTCGGCGACCTGCTCGGCGATCTCGGCGACCGTGACGTTGTTGGTCTCGCTGCCGATGTTGAACGCCCGGTCGTGCACCGCGTCGCGCGGCGCGGTCAGCGCGGCCGTGAAGGCGCGTGCGATGTCGACGGCGTGCACCAGCGGGCGCCAGGGGGTGCCGTCGGAGAGCACCAGCACCTCGCCGGACAGCAGCGCGTGGCCCACCAGGTTGTTCAGCACGATGTCGGCGCGCAGCCGGGGCGAGTAGCCGAAGGCGGTGGCGTTGCGCATGAACACCGGGGTGAAGTCGCCGTCGGCGAGCTCGTGCAGGTCGTCCTCGACGCGCACCTTGGACTCCGCGTACGGCGTCACCGGGCGCAGCGGGGCGTCCTCGGCCACCAGCTCGTCGCCGCCGGCGGCGCCGTAGACCGAGCAGGTCGACGCGTACAGGAAGCGCCGCACTCCGGCGTCGCGGGCCAGCCGGGCCAGCCGCACGGACGCGTGGTGGTTGATGTCGTAGGTGAGTTCCGGCGCCAGCGATCCCAGCGGGTCGTTGGAGAGCGCGGCCAGGTGGATCACGGCGTCGACCCCGGCCACGTGTTCGGCCGTGACGTCGCGCAGGTCCACCCGGTGCCCCGGCCGGTCGGCGGGTGTCGGGCCGAGGACACTGTCGGCGAACAGGCCGGAGTCGAGGCCGACGACATCGTGCCCGGCGGCGGCGAGGACCGGGGCCATGACGGTGCCCAGATAGCCCTGGTGTCCGGTCAGCAGTACGCGCAAGGTTCAACCCCCCAGGTTGAGCGTGAGTTTGGTGACGGCGAACGCTTCGGCGTATCGCTCGTGGCATTCGATGCCGCGGATCCGCGCGAGGCCGAGGAAGGCCTCCCGGTCGTACCAGGGCCGGTGGCGCTGCGAGGGGTAGTGCTCCCGCAGCAGCCGCACCTTCTCCTCGGCGATCTCCGGCGACAGTGGCTGGTACGCGGCCATCCGGCCGAGGTCGCCGTCCCATTTGACGATCTCGTAGCCGAGGACCAGGTGGTCGCGGAAGGCGGTGGGGATCAGCCGCGCCAGGCCGCGGTGGTCCTGGTGGGCGTCGTCGGTGCGCGGCGCCAGGATCAGGTCCGGGTCGGTCCGCGCGCGCAGTTCCTCGACCGCGGCCTTGGCCTCTTCCCAGTGCGCGGGCAGCCGGCCGTCGGGGAGCTTGTGCACGGTCAGCCGCAGGTCGGCGCCCGGGCAGAAGGCGGCGAGGGCGGCCTGCTCCTCCTGCTCCCGCTCGCTGCCGCCGCCGGAGAGCACCAAGGCGTCGACGCGCAGCCCCGGCCGTGCGAGGCACATCGCGAGCAGCGTGCCGCCCGCGCCGATGGCGATGTCGTCGCAGTGCGCGCCCACCGCGACGATCCGGTCCGGGGGCCCGGCCCCGAGCCGGATCACGCCCGTGCTCCGGCGCTGTCCCGCTCCCACACCGCCCACGGGCGGTCGCCCCGGGCGTAGGCGGCGTCGAGCGCGGCCCGCTCCTTCACGGTGTCGGTCGGCTTCCAGAAGCCGCGGTGCTGGTGCGCCACCAACCGGCCCCGCTTGGCCAGTTGGGCACATCCGTCGGCCACCAGGTCCCCGTTCTCGGGGATGTGGTCGAAGACCTCCTGGCGGAGCACGAAGTAGCCGCCGTTCTCCCACAGTGGCAGTTCGCTCACCGCGGTGATGCCCCCCACCAGGCCGTCCTCGCCCAGGTCCACGCAGTGGAACGAGGACTGCGGCGGCACCACCATCATCGACGCACCGGCGTCGCGCCGCGCGAAGGAGTCGATCATCTCCGGCAGCGGGGCGTCGGTGAGCACGTCGGCGTAGTTGGCGAGGAACATCTCGTCGCCGTCCAGGTGGTGCCGCACCCGGCGCAGTCGCTCCCCGATCGGCGACTCGACGCCGGTCTGCGCGAACGTGATCGTCCAATCCGAGATGTCGGTGGACAGCAGCTCGGTCCGACCGCCTCGCAGCACGAAGTCGTTGGACGTCGTCTCCTCGTAGTTGAGGAAGAAGTCCTTGATGTGATGGGCCCCGTATCCGAGGCAGAGGATGAACTCCGTGTGCCCGAAATGCGCGTAGTAGCGCATGACGTGCCAAATCAGCGGCCTGGGGCCGACCATCGCCATCGGCTTGGGCACGTCGTCCGCGGCACCGCTGCGCATCCGCATCCCGTAACCGCCGCAGAACAGAACGACCTTCATGCTGTGCCCTTTCACGACGCGACCTGGACAATGCTCAGTTCGGGGATGGGAAAGACCAGTCGGCCGCCCCAGTCGTGCACGAAGGACAGCTGCTCGACCAGCTCGGCCCGCAGGTTCCACGGGAGGACGAGCACGTAGTCCGGCTTGTCGGCGGCTATCCGCTCGGGCGGCAGGATCGGGATGCGGGTGCCCGGGGTGAACCTGCCGTGCTTGTAGGGGTTGCGGTCGACCGTGTACGGGAGCAGGTCGGGCCGGATGCCGCAGTGGTTGAGCAGGGTGTTGCCCTTGCCCGGGGCGCCGTAGCCGACGACCGTCTCGCCGCGCTCGGCCGCTGTGATGAGGAACCGCAGCAGGTCCCGGCGCACCTTGGCCACGCGGTCGGAGAACTCGGTGTACCCCGACAGCTCCCGCAGCCCGGCGGCCTTCTCCCGGGCCAGCACGTCCGCCACCCGGCCGGTCGGCTCGCCGGCCACCTCTACCGGCCGGGCCCACAGCCGGATGGAACCGCCGTGCGTGGGCAGCAGCTCGACGTCCACGAGGGCGAGTCCGCCACTCGCCAGCGCCCGGATCGCGGACGCGACCGTGTAGTACTGGAAGTGCTCGTGGTAGATCGTGTCGTACTGGTTCTCCTCGATCAGGGTCAGCAGGTGCTGCACCTCGATGGAGACCCAGCCGTCGTCGGCGACCAGGGCGCGCAGCCCCCGGGTGAAGCCGACCACGTCGGGGATGTGCGCATACACGTTGTTGGCCACGACCAGGTTTGCCGGGCCGTGCTCTTCGCGGACGGCCGAGCCGGTGTCCGGGCTCAGGAACGCCGTGAGCGTGGGCACACCCGCCTCCCGCGCCGCGGCGCCGACGTTCACCGACGGCTCGATGCCGAGGCAGCGGATCCCGCGGTCCACCACGTGCCTCAGCAGGTACCCGTCGTTGCTCGCGACCTCGACCACGAAGGCGTCGGCGCCGAGGCCAAGGCGCTGTACCGCGTCGGTGACGAACGTGCGCGCGTGCTCCACCCAGGACGTCGAGTAGGAGGAGAAGTACGCGTACTCGCTGAACGTGTCCTCCGGCGTGATCAGCGGAGGGATCTGCGCGAGCCAGCAGTCGGTGCAGACCCGCAGGTGCAGCGGGTACGCGGGCTCCGGCTCGTCCAGTTGGTCCGCGGCGAGAAAGCTCTCACATGGCGGCGTCGCCCCGAGGTCGACGACGCTCGCCATCGCTTCCGAGCCGCAGAGTCGGCATCGTGTCATCTACTGTCCCCATCCCCCCTGCTCGCGCGGGAGTCCCCGCCGCGAGCCAGTGCTGACCGACCCGCGATCGCGGTGCGGTACTCCTCCAGCAGGCGCTCCAGCCCGACGGCCGGGCTGAAACCCTGTTCGTAACGGAGCCGGGCCGCCTGGCCCATCTCCCGGCCCAGGGCCGGCTCGGCCGCGATCCGGCGTATGCGGGACGCGAGCGAGGCGGCCTCGCCCGGCCGGTGCAGCAGCCCGGTCACGCCGTCCTCGACGAGTTCGACGAAGGCGCCGTGGCCGGCGGCGACGACCGGGACCCCGGCCGCCATCGCCTCCACGGCCACCAGGCCGAACGCCTCCAGCCATGTCGAGGGAGCCACCACGGCGACCGATCGCGCGATGGCCTTGGCGCACTCCGCCGGGTCCAACAGGCCGACGTAAGCCACGTCGTCCCGGCCCGCCGCCCAGGCGGTCACCTCTGGCTCCAGTGGCCCCGCACCGGCGATCACGAGCGGTACGCCCACACCGCCGCCCGCCGCGAGCCCGTCCCACGCGGCCATGAGCAGCCGTACCCCCTTGGCCTCCGCGAGCCGGCCGAGATAGAGCAGATGCTCTCCCCCGCCCACTCGGCGGGCGCCCGGGTCGGGCACGAAGTTGTGCTTCACCGCCAGCCGCTCGGCCGGCATACCGGCCCGCACCAGGACGTCGCGCTGCGCCGCGGAGATGCAGAAGAACCGCTCCACACCGGACCACCACCGCCGCCGGTTGACCGACAGGCTGACCGCGAGCGGCACCGTCGCGAGGCGGGACTTGCGGTAGCAGCCGTGCCGGACGGCGGGCAGCGGCACCTTCGACCCGACGCACTCGGCGCACGGCCGACCATCCCGCTGCAGCGTGCCGGGCGGGCAGACCTGGGCGTAGTTGTGCAGCGTGGCGACGGCGGGCACGCCGGCGTCGGCGCAGGCGGCAACCACCGCGGGCGACAGGAGCGGGAAGACGTTGTGGATGTGGACCACGTCCGGCCGCTCGGCGCGCAGCCGGGCGGCGAGCTCCGCGCGGACCGCCGGGTTCCACGGCACCCGCAGGGGCACCGCGGCCTTGGCGAGCAGGGACATGGCGGCGATGTCGTCGCTGCGCCGCTCGAACACCCCCACCTGATGGCCGGCCGCGCGCAGCAGCTCCACCTCCTGGTCGACGACCTTGTTCTCCCCGCTCGGCTGGGCCGAGGCGTAGCGGTTGTGCACCACGAGGACGCGCATGCTCAAGGAACCTCCGATCTCCGGGCCCAGCGCGGGATGTGCCGTCGAGGGACGTCGGGCGTCGCGAGGGGCGCGGCCTCGGCGGGTGCCGCCAACAGCGAGGCGGCCAGGGCCAGATGCAGCAGATACGGGGAGGCGTCGCCCAGACCGGCCTCGGTGTACGACGCGATCGCGCAGTAGCTGATCAGAAAGATCGCGCAGGCCCTCTGCAGCGACGGCGGCCGCAGCAACGCGACGCCGCCCAGCACGATGATGATCGCCGCGACAAGGGTGACGCCGACCAGACCCTGCTCGTTGTAAACGGCCAGCCAGCTGTTGTCGATCGGCAGCCCGCCGAACGACTTGTCGCCCAGGCCCATGCCGAACCACCTCTCCCCGGTGGTCCGGGGCGCGGCCAGCAGGGCGTCCCAGACCTTGGCCCGGCCGGTGAGGCTGGAGAAGTTCTCCTTGCTCTGCCCGCGCAGGAACCACGCCTGGAGCAGGGAGGCGAACCCCACCGCGGCCACCGTGGCGCACAGCACCGCCCAGCTGAAGAAGCGGCGGGCCGCGCCGCTGGTGAGGAGGAGGGAGCCGATCGCCAACACCAGCCCGAGCAGCAGGCCGAGCGTGGCCGTCCGGGTATGGGTCAGCGCGAGCAGGACGAGTGACGGCACGATGACCACCACCGCACTGGTCCTGTCGGTCCGGCGGCCCAGTACGAGCAGCACGGTGAGCCCGGTGATCACCGCGGCGTACTGTCCGATCTGCGGCGGGGTGAGCGGCCACAACGCGCCGACCAGCCGTCCGCCGTAGAGGTCGGGCAGGGCCGCGCCCGGTGAGGCGACCAGGCCGGCGGCCACCGACCCGAGCACCGCGAAGTACATCCGGATGTGGTGCCGTACGAACGCCAGGCCGCCGTCCCACCAGCGGCTGAGCAGCCACAGCGTGGAGACGAAGAGGGCCAGCCGGAAGCAGCGGAACAGCGCGCCGAACCCGGACTCCAGGTTCACGCTGGAGATCACGCTCGTCACCAGCAGCAGGGTGAGCAGGAACACGTACGCACTGGCTCGGATGCGCAGCCCTCGGATGCGCAGCCGGGGATTGATCAGGAGCGCCAGCGCGAACGCGGCGACCAGCGCCCCCATGGTGACCATCTGGATGAGGGAGCGGGGCAGCGGGACGATGGTCTTCGCCCCGGCGGAGCCGAGCGTGTTGAGGACCAGCAGCCCCCAGACCGCCCCAACGATCTTCGGTGTGTGCCCCTCGCCCATCTCAACCACCGTCCCGTGCGCGGAAGGTGCTGCCCGCGTCCTGCCGGTACGGCGTGGCCTGCCACTGCCCGAAGTCGAGCACCCGGCTCGGGTCGTGGGCGACGAATTGCCATGGCCCGACGTAGACGTTGTCGTGCCAGCGGTTGTGCTGTTCGGTGGTGATGGCGTCGGCCACGCGCTCGCCCTGGTACGGCGACCAGTCCGGATAGGTGCCGTAGTTGGCCAGCACCGCCATGCGGTCGCACTTCACCGTGCACTTGACGACGGAGGTGTCCAGCACGAAGCGGTTGTCGTGGATGTCCACCCGCTGGGTCTTCCACCGGCAGCCGGCGTAGAGCGGTGGCTTGGCGATCGCCGGCTTCGCGCAGCGGTCGGTGTCCCGGACCAGCAGGGTGCAGACACCGGACGAGGTGTTGGCCGGGCTGTTGCAGAACCGGTCGGCGTTTTCCCACAGGGTGATCCCGGACCAGTTGTTCTCCAGTACGTTCCGGTAGATCTCGATCTTGTCGGTGCGGGCTTTGACCCGTGGTTCGCCGCCGGACTCGGACACGTAGACCGTCGGATACGGGAAGCTGTCGCCGCGGTCGGCTTCCCTGCGGCCCTCGACCCAGTTGTTCCGCCGGATCGTGTTGTTCCGGATGACCGCGTTGTAGCTGGTCTCGTAGATCAGCGCGGCACCGTCGTTGTCCTCGAGCACGTTGTTCTCGATGCGGAAGTCGTTGTTGTTGGTGTCCGCCCACAACCCGGTTCCACGGTTGTCGTGCACCCAGTTTCCGCGTACGTCGGCGCCGTTGACGGCCCAGAACTTGATGCCCCCGGTGCAGCCGCAGCCCTTCCGCCGCCGCTCCCAGTCGCCGGTGTTGTTGCCCACGATCTCGTTGCCCTCGACCACCAGGCCGCTGATACGGCCTTTGGCCTTGTACGCGTTCACGCCGTACTGGCCGTTGTCGCGCAGACAGCTGGCGCGGACCCGCTGGCGGGCGCCGGCCATCAGCCCGGCGCCGGAGTTGTCCTGGATCGTCGCGTGCTCGATCACCCACCCGTCGGCCGAGTCATGGTTGACCACGCCCTCGTCCGGCGGCGCCACGAAACGTCGCACGGTCAGGTAGCGGATGGTGACGTCGCGGGCGGTGCCGCCGAACGCGTACTGGTTCTTCTTCCGGCCGTCGAGCACCGCGCCCGGCGCGCCGAGGTAGCGGTTCCCCTCCTTGGGGATGACCTGGGCGTAGCGGTCCGGGTCGAGCCTGTGCTTGCCCGGTCGAAGCCAGAACGTGGTGTTCGGGGGGCTGCTCTTGGTCTTCGCCGCCAGGTCACCGACCACCGCGGGGTCGACCGTCACCGCGCCCTTCGGCGCCTTCGCCGGCCCGGCCGCGGGATGGGCGCACACCCGGGCCACGGACCGGGCCGCGGACATGGACGGCACGGCGGTCGGCTCCGCCGCCGGGGCGTCCGACGTGCTCACACAGCCGGTCGCCGCCAGCAGGGCGAGCGCCGACGCCGCCACCGGTAACGCCCAGCTCCGCCACTTGATCACCACGCGTGCCCCCCCTAGCCGCGGAACCTGAGTACGGTGGTGAACCCCTGCGCGCCGTCGGCGAAGCCGGTGCCGACCAGTGTGGTGGTGGGTTCCTTGCGTCCGAAGCCGGCGGAGTACCAGCCCAGCGGCGGTCCGGTCTCGCCGCGATGGGCCCGCCAGGACAGCTGCCCGGGCAGGTCGAGCACCGCGGAGCGGTCCTCGCCGTCCCGGGTCCAGGTGAGCTGTGCCCGGTTGTCCACCAGGTCCGCGGCGATCGCCGGGCCGAGGTGGAACGCCAGGTGCACGTCCCGGCGCGGGCCGCGCACCTCGTCCACCACCCTCAGCTCCTTGAGCGCGGCCGTCAGTTCCACCCGGCGGCGGTGCACGGAGCCCTGGTAGCCGTCGTGCTCGGCACACCAGCGGGCCACGCCCTCGCCCGATGTGTGCGCGGCCAGGACACGGCTGCGGGCATGACGGGTCCACAGGAACGGGCCGCCGGAGACGGACTGGTCAGCGCCGTCCAATTGCAGGGTGTTGTGGCCGAGGGTCGACCGGAAGTACTGCCGCCACTCGGGCTGCCCGTGGTAGCAGTACGTCCCCGGGTCGGCGAGCACGTCGACCCCGTCGTGCCGGACCTCCACGGACAGCGCGTCCGCGTGAGCGTGCGCGGCGATGGACAGGAAGCCGTGCGGACCCCCGTCGCAGCGGCACCAGATCTCTCCCGGGCCGCGCAGGATCGTGAGCCCCGCGTCGGCGAAGTGGGCCGGTCGGCTTGGCGGGCGGGTCACCGACGGTTCAGTGGGTTTGATGAACGCGGCCAGCAGCGGGGTGCGCACATCGGTGCCGGTCACCGCCGGCCACCAGGCGAGCCGGCCGAACACGGCGTCCCCGGTGGCCAGCAGCGAGGCCCAGCGGTCGGTGCCCGCGCCGTCCACGACCAGACCGTGCCCGTCGTCGGCGTCCCCCTGGCGCGGCGGCCGCAGCCGGCTGTCCACGATGGCCGCGAGCGCGTCGGTCATCCGCAGCAGCACCAGCCGGATCGACGCGGGGACCGGCACGCCCGCGGCATCGGCCTCGGCCACCGCGGCCAGGCCGAGCTCCAGCACCAGTCCGTGATATTCGGTGGCCAGCTCGCGGTTGAGGCCGGAGCCGAAGGTGTTGCCGCGCAGATGCCGATCCAGCGACCGCAGCGCGTCGGCGCGCCAGCGCGCCGAGGAGGGGAACCACCCGAACGCGCAGGCCGCCGCGAACTGCCCGGCGGCCTCGGCGATGGCGTGGTTGTTCGCCGAGGACCCCCGGCTGGGGAAGGCGGCCAGCCAGCGCTGGTGGTGCCAGATCTGGTTCCGCGCCACCGGGTTGCCCTCGAACAGCCCGGCCGCGCCCGGCCAGCCGTCGAGGAGCCGGCGGATCCACACCCAGGACAGCAGCCGGATGCCCAGCTCGATGCCGCTGGTCCAGTGCACTCCGCGCAGCGGCGCGTTGGCCGTCCACCACGACCGCAGGTGCTCGGCCACGCGCTCGGCGTACCGCTCGTCCCCGGTGATCGCGTAGGCGGCGGCGAGCTGGGTGAGGTACTGATGCCGGGATGGCTCCCAGATCTGCTTGATGTCCCCGACCGCGTCCTCGTTCCGGTACGGCACGTCGAAGGCGTAGCCCGAGGGAGCCCGTCGCCCGGTCTTCGGGTCGTACCACCAGTCCGGGTCGGCCAGGTCGTCGCGGTCCACCCCGAAGTACTCGGCGTGCCCGGCCATCAGCCGGTCCGCCTCGGCGATGAGACGTTTCGCGGCGTCGGCGGGTACGGCGGCGATCGTTCCGGCGGGCAGGACGGCGGTGAACCGGGCGCCGGTCACGCTCGGGCAGTCCGGCCGCGCCGACCGCCACCGCCGCCTGCGCACCGCGTCGCCCACCCGGCCGCCGACCTCCCGCGGTCCCATCCGGGACAGCCGCCGCAGGTACCAGCCCGCGCTCATGCTCATCGCGCCCTCGCCAACGTCACCGGCGCACCACCGGCCAGGCCTGCCCGCACGGCGAGGGTGGCCGCCGTGGTGGCGACCAGCGACTGAAGCGGCACGGGCATCGGCCCGCCGGTCCGCACGGCCTTGATGAACGCGGCCAGCTCGGCGGACTGACCCTTGTCCCGGGCCTTGGGCAGCCGCGAACTGACCCACCGGTTGCGGCGGCCGTCGTACACGGTGGCACGGACGAAGTCGTCGAGCCGCAGCACCTTGCCGTCCGCGATCAGGTCCAGCGTCTCCTTGGGGAAGCCCGGCGAGCCGGTGGTGACGTAAGCGATGGTGGCGGTGGACCCGTCCGGGTAGCGCAGCATGACCTGGAGGTCCTCGTTGCCGGGCGTGGCGACCGCGTACACCGAGACCGGGTCGGCCCCGAGCAGCCAGCTCGCCGTGTCGATGAAGTGTCCGCCCTCGCCGGCGAACCGCGAGCCCTCGGTGCCCTGTTGGAGGTACCAGCTGCCGTGCTCGAGGCGACCGGCGTTGACCAGGTAGCGGAGGTTCGCCGGCCCGGTCCGGGCGCCGAACCGCTTCCTGGCCTCCTGGAGCAGCGGCGCGAACCGGCGGTTGAAGCCCACCTGGAGCCGGTCGTTGCCGGACTCCTCCACCGCCGCGAGCACGCCGGCCAGCTCGTCCTCGGTGAGGGCCAGGGGCTTCTCCACGAACACCGCCTTGCCGGCCCGCAGCGCCCTCATGACCAGTTCGGCGTGCGAGCTGTGGCGGGTGACCACGAACACCGCGTCGATGGACGGGTCACCGAGCACGGCGTCGAGATCGGTGGTCGCCTCGGCGAAGCCGAACTTCCGCCGCGCGTTGGCCGCGGACAGCGCCGTAGTGGTGACGACCGTGGACAGGTCGACGCCGTCGCGCCGTTCCAGGTGCGGCAGCAGCATCGACGTCGCGTAGTTTCCCGCGCCGACGAACGCCAGCCGGACCGACGCGTTGGCGTACCGGGCCGGGGTGGACACTCCGCCGCTACGTCGCACCGCGGGCACGGCCACCTCCGGGGCCTGCGTTTCCCCGGCTGGGTCGGGGTGGCCGGGGTACCGGAACAGCACGGCCACGGCCTTCAGGTCACCGTCCTTCAGGCGCCGGTACGTCTCGACGGCGTCGTCGAAGTCGGCCGTGTGGGAGATCAGGGGCTCCACGTCGACGCTGCCGTGGGCGAGGAGATCGAGGAAGCACGCCAGGTTGCGGCGCTCGGTCCAGCGCACATAGCCGATCGGGTAGTCGCGCCCCTCGAGCTCGTACTCCGGGTCGTAGCGGCCGGGGCCGTAGCTGCGGGAGAACCGGACGTCGAGCTCCTTCTCGTAGTACGCGTTCCACGGCAGGTCAAGGCGGCACTTGCCGATGTCGACGACCCGGCCGCGGTCCCGGCTCAGTCGGGCGGCCAGCTCGACGGGCTGGTTGCTGCCGCCGCCGGCGGCCAGATACACCTGGTCCACGCCCAGGCCGCCGGTGAGTTCGGCGACGGCGGTCTCCACGGCCGTGGAGGCGGGATCGCCGCAGGCCGCCGCGCCCAGGCCCTCGGCGAGCTCGCAGCGCACCGGGTCGGGGTCGGCCCCGATGACGCGAGCTCCGGAGGCGGCGAGGAGCTGCACCACCAGCTGCCCGATCAGCCCGAGGCCGATGACCAGCGCCACGTCGCCGAGCTGTGGCTCACCGCGGCGCACGCCCTGCAACGCGATCGACCCGACGGTGCCGAAGGCCGCGTGCCGCGGCGCGAGGCCGTCCGGCACCCGGGCGTAGAGGTTCTTCGGCACCCAGTTCAGCTCGGCGTGCAGCGCGTACTCATTGCCGGCGCACGCCACGAGGTCGCCGACCTTCACATCGTCGATCCCGGCGCCGACCTGCTCGACCACCCCGCACAGCGAGTAGCCGAGCGGCGTGTAGGAGTCCAGCTTGCCCATCACCTTGCGGTAGGTGGCGGGCACCCCGTTGGTGGCCACGCTCTGCACGACCTTGGCCACCTGGTCGGGCCGGGAGCGGGCCTTGCCCAGCATCGACATGCCGGCCTCGGACACCTTCATGAGCTCGGTCCCGGTGGATATCAGCGAGTAGGCGCTGCGGACCAGCACACCGCCCGGCTTGCACCCCGGCACCGGCACGTCGAGCAGGGCCAGCTCGCCGTTCTTGTAGTTCTGCACAACCTGTTTCACCCGAACTCCTGAAGATTCCTAAGCCGTCAACCGAGTGCTCTTGCCGGACCCAGAGGTCGCGTCGCGGTACCAGTACTCGAGGGTCAGCACATGCCACAGATGCTTGGAGAAGTCCCGCTGCCCGGCGGCGTCCTCGGCGACCATCCGCGCCAGCGCGTCGCGGCGCAGGAACCCGGAGCGGACGAGCTCGCCGTCGTTGACCACCTCGCGCACCAGCGGTGCCAGATCCCGGCTCATCCAGGCGCGCAACGGGGCGCTGAACAGGCCCTTGGGCCGGTACACGATCTCCCGGGGCAGGATCGAGGTGGCCGCCTCCTTGAGGACGGCCTTCCCCTGCCGCCCGACGATCTTGCGGTCACCGGGCACGGCGAACGCCGCCTTGACCACCTCGACGTCCACGTACGGCACCCGCACCTCGGTCGACGCGGCCATGCTCGAGCGGTCCGTGTACGTGAGGTTCAGGCCCGGCAGGAACATCCGGGCGTCGCCCAGGCACATGCGGTTGACGAAGTCGTCGAGGTCGTTGTCCCGGTAGACATCCGCATGCTCGGTCAGCACGTCCTCGACCGTGCCGACCAGGTCCGGATCGATCAACGCGAGCAGCTCGTCCTGGTCGTACATGGTGTAGCTGCGCCGGAACGCGGTCTCCTCCGGCAGATCGGCGAAGGAGAGGAACCGCTTCGCGAAGCGCACCGACCGGTACCCCCGGCGGGCCGTGGCCACCGGCAGCCGGTCCACGGCCCTGGACACCCCGCGCCGCAGGGGCCGCGGGACGCGCTGGTAGCGCAGCGCGATCAGGTTGGCCAGGTGCTTGCGGTAACCGGCGAACAGCTCGTCGGCGCCCATCCCGGAGAGCATCACCTTGACCCCGGCCTCCCGGGCTGCCGAGCAGATCAGGAACGTGTTGATCGCGGCGGGGTCGCCGATCGGCTCGTCCAGGTGGTACGTCATCCGCGGCAGCAGGTCGAGCACGTTCGGAGCGATCTCGATCTCATGCAGGTCGACGCCGAACCGCGTCGCCACCCGCCGGGCGTAGCGCAGGTCGTCCGGCATCGCCTCGAACCTGGCGTCCTCGGCGCGGAACCCGATCGTGTAAGCGGAGATCCCGGGTTGGTGGCGGGCCGCCAGCGCGGTCAGGTAGCTGGAGTCGAGACCGCCGGAGAGGAAGGTCGCCACGGGCACGTCGGAGAGCAGGTGGCGCCGGGTCGACTCCTCGACGATGGCGGCGAGGTCCGGCCGCTCGCCGCTCCGGGCCCGCTCCCGGCCCTCGGCGGCGACGTCCCTGAGGTTCCAGAACCGGCCGCGCTCCACCCGGCCGTCGGGCCGGCACCGCAGCCAGCTCCCGGGCGGCAGCTTCTCCGCTTCGCGGAACGCGCAGCGCGAGTCCGGCACCCAGTAGTACAGCAGGGAGGCCACCAGCGCCGCGTGGTCCACCTCCAGCGACCGGCCGGTCACGGCGGCGAGCGCCTTGAGTTCGGAGGCGAACACCAGGCCCTCGCCGCGCCGGAGCAGGAACAGCGGCTTGATGCCGAGCTGGTCGCGGGCGAGCACCAGGTCACCGGTGCGCTCGTCGAAGATGCCGAACGCGAACATGCCGCGCAGCCGGGGCAGGCAGTCGGTGCCCCAGCGCCGCCACGCCTCCAGCAGCACCTCGGTGTCGGAGGTACCGCGGAAGCGCACCCCGGCGGCCGCCAGTTCGGCCCGCAGCTCGGGCGCGTTGTACAGCTCGCCGTTGTACGTCAGGACGAGGCCGCCCGAGACCATCGGCTGGGCGCCGGTCCCGGACAGGTCGATGATGGCCAGCCGACGGTGTCCGAGGTGCACTTCGCCGTCGCCGGCGGGGTGGCTGTACCGGCCCGTGCCGTCCGGACCGCGGTGGGCGAGGGTATCGGTGAGCCGGTCGGTCACGGCCTTCCCGTCCGGCCATCGGTACGTGCCTGCGATGCCGCACATGTCCTACCGCGCCTCCTGGTCGCTTTCCGGGACTCGTGCGGCCCACATCGGCGGCCGCTCCGTCCGTAATGGGTCCATCCCGTGTCGCCGGGCCGGCCGCTCGCCATGGCCCCGCAGCGCGATGTGCAGCCCGTCCCACAGCGTGCCGTCGGTCCGGTCACGCGGATCGGGGTCGATCAGCACCACACCGATCACCGGAATGCTCTGGTCCGCGAGCTGCCGCGCCACGGTGTGCAGCCATGCGGCGCTGCCGTGCCCGGCACGCACGACGAGCACGGTCCGGGTACCGAGATACTGGAGGTCGGTCCACGCGGTGCCGGGCGCGACCGAGCCGACGCCGAACCGGCGCTCCTGATGCGACACGGCGGCGGCATGCTCGCCGCCGACCACGGTGGGGTCTCCTGGCTTGGGGCGGCGCCCCGCGAGCTGCTGGCCGGGCAGACCATCGACGATGGCCACTGGCCCATCCGCCGCCAGTGCCCTGCCGAGGTCCAGGGCGATCACGCTCGTGCTGCGCGCACAGCCCAGTTCCAGCAGCGACACCGGTTCCTCGGAGCCGCGCACGGTGCGGGCCAGGGACGCGGTGAGCCTTGTCCGTGCCGCCCGGATCCGTCGGCGCTGCCACAGCCTGCCCGAGCGGCGGGGCAGCTCCGCGATGACCGAGGCGCCCAGGTTCGCCGCGATCTCCCGGCGGAGTATGGGACGGTCCGCCACCACCGTGCCGACCGCGGCCACCGCGAGCCCGAGGGCGAGTCCGAGGACGAGGCCGATCGCGGCGTTGGTGGCAGCGGCCTTGGGCAGGGACTGCCGCACCACGCGCGGGGCGTCCACGATCTGTGTGCCGGCGATGATCCGGGGCGTGCCGGTGCGCGCCTCCGCGGCGCGTTGGTCGAAATCGGCGATCCGCGAGTTGAGCTCGGCCCGGCGGGCGAAGAGCGACTCGGTGCTCGCCGACGCTTCCGGGTCGCTGCCCGGCGATCGGCCTCCGATCGCCTTGTTGACCTCGGCGAGTTCCTTCCGCACGCGGTCACGCTGGTCGAGCAGGGCCTTGGACTCGGCTTTCGCGGCCTCCCGCATCCGCCGCACATGGTCCGCGACGAACGCGTCGGCCAGCGCCTTGGCTCGGGCCACCGCTTCCGCGTCGCTGTCACCCGTCACATCGATCCGCAGCAGGTTGTTGGTCAAGCCGGTGCCCCGGTAGTCCCGCATGAAGTCTTCCGGTTTTACCGGGGACTTGAGGGACCGCAGGGCCTCGCCGGCGATCCGCGAGGTCCCCAGCAGCGCGACATCGGTGCGGATCAGCGTTCCGGTGTCGTTCGGCTGGTCCTCCTGATGCGCGACCAGCACTTTGGTCACCGCGGTCGGCGGCGGTGGCAGCAGGATCGCCATCGCCGCGCCGGCCAGCAGCCCCAGCAGAGCCATGGAGCACCAGAGGCGGCGGCGCCTGCGCACCGCCACCACCAGCGCCTGGAGGTCGAGGAGCGGGGTGGCGGCCGACGACTCCGCGGTCTTGCTCGTCGTCACGGTGAACCTCCCGTCGCGGGGCCGCGCACCGCGAGAGCCAGCGTGGCCTCGTCCGACGGACGGTCGGGGGTTCGCGTCGGACGGGTCCGGACCGTTCCGGCGACGACGATGCCGACGATCTCCTGCCTGGCGTCCGCACACGCCTCGGCGATGCCGGCGAGCTCCTCCGCGGTCCAGCTGCCCGCGCTGAGGACGACCAGGGCACCGGACTCGGTGTCGCGGTCCGGCACGATGGGCCGGTCCACCGAAACCTCCACCACCCGCAGCATGGGGTATCCCCTGCTCGGCGAGGAGGGGGAAGGGTCGCCCTTGGACTCGGCGACGAGTTGCTCGGCGGCCCGGCGGGCGATCTCGTCGCCTTCGGGTACGACCACCAGCAGCCGCCGGGGGGCCGGCAGCCGGTCCCGGAGGCGGGCGCACACCCGGCGGTAGCGGAGCCGCCTTCCGGCCTCGTCGCCGGACCTCTGCGGGGTCGGTGTGTCCCACCGGGTGTCCACGCCGAGGAGCCGGCGGATCCAGGCCCGTGGGCCACCGCCTTCCGGCCGGTGCGCGCGCCGTTCATGGGTTACGTCGACGGTGCCCAGCAGCGGCGAGCCGAGCGCCGCGGCGATCTCCGGTTCGGTGCGCGGTCGGCGGCTCATCCGTGCGGCGGTGAGATGGCCGATGACCGCGAGCAGGAAGAACAGCAGCGCTCCGGCGACGATGAGCTGCGTCCTCGTCGGCGGTGCCTCGCCGGTCGGCCGGGCCGCCGGGCCCATGACGACCATGTTGGACTTGTTGGTCACCGGGTCGGCCTCGTCCAGCTTCTTCATGGCGCCCTGCAGCGCGGTGCGCAGCTTCTCGAGCTCGGTGCGGCCCTGCACGCTCTCCACGGTCTGCCCCGGATCGGCCGCGTCGGCCAGCTCGGTGATGCGGCGGCTGGTCCGCACCACCAGCTTCCGCAAGTCCTCGGGCCCGGCCGACGCCTGGGAGCCGGTGTCGTCGCCCGCGAGCCGCGCGGCGAAGGCGACGAATTGCTGGGCCACCTGGTCGGAGAGCTTCTGCGCGCGCTCCGGGGTCTCGGCCGTACCCGAGATCTTGATGATGTTCCCGTCGGCGGCCTTGGCGCTCACCCGATCCCGCAGCTCGCTGCCGCTGACCCCGGTCCAGCCGAGCGTGGCGGCCGCGCGGTCGACCACCACCGAACTGGTCGCGATCTCCGCCTGAGTCAGCAGCTCGCGCTCCTCCCACGCCCCCGGCAGCAGTACCGATGCCGACGTCGTGTAGCGCGGTGGGAACAGCAACGAGGTGCCGTAGCCGACGAGCGCCCCCACCACGGCGAGGATGGTGAGCAGCCGCCAGCGCCGACGGAAAATCCGCCCGATCGTGACCAGGCGTATCGTGTCATCGCTCAACGGCGCGGCCTCTTCCCTGCCCGGTCCGGGTCGCCCGCCGACGCGTAGGCGGCGAGCAGGGACGCTTGCGAGTTCCGCCAGGAGAGCGGCCCGCTGATCCGCTCCTGGCCGATCTTGCCCATCCGGGCCCGCTTCTCCGGATCGTCCAACAACTCCGCGATGAGTCCCGCGAATTGGGCCTCGTCGTTGGCGGGCGCGTAGACGGCGGCGTCACCTGCGGAGACGCGCGCCTCCTTCAGGTCGAACGAGACGATCGGCCGGCCCATCGCCATGTACTCCAGGACCTTGTTCATGGTCGACACGTCGTTGAGCGGATTGCGCGGGTCCGGGGAGAGGCACACGTCCGCGGTGGACAGGTAACGCACCAGGTCGGCGTCCGGAATGCGCCCGGTGAACCGCACCTGCTCGGACAGCCCGAGCCGCCGGGACAGCTCCACCATCGCGTCGAAGGCGTCGCCGGAGCCGACGAACACCGCGTGCCAGTCGGTCCGCCCGAGCTCGTCGCGCAGCTTCGCGAGGGACCGCAAGGCGTAGTCGACGCCGTCCTGCGGGCCCATGACGCCGAGGTAGCACAGCAGATGAGGCCTGCCGCGCTTCAGCTCCGGTTCGGGCGGCACCGGTTGGAACCGGTCGACGGCGGGCGCGCTGCGCACCACGAAGACGTCCTCCGGCCGTTTGCCGCCTCGGCGCACCGCGACGTCCCGGTAGCTCTCGTTCGTGGCGAGCACGACGTCCGCGGTGCGGTAGGTCCGGCGTTCCAGCGCGCACACGGCGCGGTAGAGCAGGTCCTCGCCGCGGTCGAACCGGGAGAGGTACAGCTCGGGCACCAGGTCGTGCTGGTCGAAGACGAACCGCGCGCCGCGCCGCTTCAGCCACAGCGCCGGCAGGAACAGCAGATCGGGCGGGTTGCACGCGTGGACCACGTCGACCGGGCCGACCTTGCGGACCAGCCGGGCCGTATGCCACAGCGCCGATCCGTACTCCTTCAGGTAGCCGGCCGGTCCTCCGGTGGCCGCGCGCAACGGGTAGCGGTGGATCCGCACGCCGTCGATCTCCGCCTCCGGCTCCGTGTCCCGCTTGCTCCCCCGGGGACAGATGACGTGCACCGTCCAGCCCGCGTCGCGCAGTGTCGTGCACTCCTGCCACACCCGCCGGTCGAACGGCACCGACAGGTTCTCCACCAGGATCAGCGCGCGCCGGCCCGACCCGTCACCGCTGATCGCGTTACCAAGCAAGGCCCATGTACCCCGGTTCGGCCCGGCGCGCCTCGGCGTCGGGGAGGCGGATGAGGTCGACGATCACCGGGCCGTCGCCATGGGGCAGCGCCGACAGCACGGCCGGATCCCTGGTCCCGACCAGGCACACCTCGGCGTGCTCGAGCACCTCGTCGACGGAGTCCGCGAGCAGCTGCGCGAGGTGCGGCAGCCGGGTCTCGATGTACTCGCGGTTGGCGCCGAGCAGCCGGGAGAGGCTCACGTTGGCGTCGTGGATCTTGAGGTCGTACCCCTTGCCGAAGAGCCTTTCCGCCAGCTCGACGAGCGGGCTCTCGCGGAGGTCGTCGGTGCCGGGTTTGAAGGACAGCCCGAACAGGCCCACCCGGCGCTTGCCGGTGCGCTCGACCAGCTCCACCGCGCGCTGCAGATGGTCGGAGTTGGAGGGCAGCACATGGGCGAGGATGGGCACCGAGACATCGGCCCGACGCGCCGCGTGGACCAGGCTGCGCAGGTCCTTGGGCAGGCAGGAGCCGCCGAAGGCGAAGCCGGGCCGCAGGTAGGCGGGGCTGATGTTCAGCTTGCGGTCGGCCAGGAACACGTCCATCACCTGGTGCGAGTCCACCCCGAGCGCCTGGCACACGGCGCCCAGCTCGTTCGCGAAGCCGATCTTGAGGCCGTGGAAGGCGTTGTCCGCGTATTTGATCGCCTCGGCCGTCGGGACCGGCACCCGGAACACCTCGCCGGGTAAGCCGTCGTACAGCGCCGTCACCGCGTCGCCGCTTACCGGGTCGAGCTCGCCGATGACGGTCTTGGGCGGGTCGAAGAAGTCCCGCACGCTCGTGCCCTCGCGCAGGAACTCCGGGTTGACCGCGACCCCGATGTCCACCCCGGCCGTGCCGCCGACGTTCTTCTCCAGGATCGGCACCAGCAGGTTCAGGCAGGTGCCCGGGAGCATGGTGCTGCGGAACACGACGGTGTGCCGGCCCCCCTGCTCGGCCCCCTCGGCCAGCGCGAGCCCGATCTGCTCGGTGACCCGCTCCAAGTACGTGGTGCACAGGCTGCCGTTGGGCTCCGACGGCGTGCCCACGCAGACCAGCGACACCTCGCTGTCCATGATCGCCTCGCGGACGTCGCCGGTGGCGCGGAGCGCTCCGGTCCGCACGACCTCGGCGATGAGCTCGCCGATCCGCTCCTCGACCACCGGGGCCTTGCCGTCGTTGACCAGGTCGACCTTCACCTGGTTCACGTCCACCCCGATGACCTCGTGCCCCATGCTGGCCAGGCACGCGGCCGACACGCAGCCCACGTAGCCGAGCCCGAAAACGCTGACTCTCATGACCCGTTCCTCCCCCCAGGCAAGCCCTTCCGGCCCGCCTTCCGTGCGCCGACTGGACGACGCCCCCCACGCATCAGTAGGCCCCCTGCCCCTGGAGCACCGCACGCAGCGTCTTCCACAAGATCACTGTGTCCAGGGCGAGCGACCAGTCCTCCACGTACCGCAGGTCCAGCCGGACCGCCTCCTCCCACGGCAGGTCACTGCGCCCGCTGATCTGCCACAAACCGGTGAGCCCGGGCTTGACCAGCAGCCGCCGCCGGATGTCCGGGCCGTACGCGGCGGACTCCTCCGGCAACGGAGGCCGCGGGCCGACGAGCGACATCGATCCGGTGAGCACGTTGAAAAGCTGCGGGAGCTCGTCGATCGAGTACCGGCGCAGCACCGCTCCCACCCGGGTCACCCGCGGATCCCGGCGGACCTTGAACAGCAGCCCCGCACCCTCGTTGCGGTCGGCCAGCTCGGCACGTGCCCCATGGGCCCCGGCGACCATGGTGCGGAACTTGACGATGGTGAACTCGCGGCCGTCCTTGCCGACCCTGCGCTGGCGGTAGAACGCCCCACCCCGGCTGTCCACCAGCACCAGCAGCGCGACGAGCACCATCAGCGGCGCGAACAGCACCAGCAGGACCGCCGAGCCCACCCGGTCGACGACCCCTTTGACCGCCCGGCGGCCCCCGGTGAAGGCCGGCATGCTGACCCGCAGCAGCGGGATCCCGAGCACCGCGTCGATGTGCAGCCGCGGGCCGGCCACCTCCATCAGCACGGGGGCCACGACCATCTCGGCGTCGCTGCCCTCGAGGTTCCAGGCCAGCCGCTGCAGCCGGTCCGGTGTCCAGTGCGGGTCCGGGGTGACCGCGACGACTCGGTAGTCGTCGTGGCGGACGTACTTGGCGACGTCCGTCAGCCGGCCGACGACCCGCACTCCGTCCAGTTGGTCACCGTCTATCCCGCGACCGTCCGTCGTGCACACCGCCTCCACCCGCCAGCCGAGGTGCGGGAACTTGCGGGTTCGGGTGATCAGATCGCGCACGGTGGCCGGGCTCCCGGCAGCGAGCACCGGTCGCAGGCACCGTCCTTCCTTCCGCTGTTTGTGCAGCCAGAGGCGCAGCAGATACCGCGCGGTCATGGTGATGAGCGCGATCGCGGGGATCGCGACGAAGATCCAGAGCTTGATGTTGCGCGAGGTGAGGGCGATCCCGCCGAGCGCCAGTACGACGGTCGCCGCGAACAGTGAGCGTCCGAGCCGGCGGAATTCCTCGGCGCCCTGGCCGAGCACGGCCGGAGCCCACGACCGGCTCACCGCGAGCGCCCCCAGCACCAGCAGCTCGGTGCCGAAGGCGAGAATTCCCCACTTCTCGTGCCAGTTGGCCGCGTCCCGGGCCCCGAAGAAGTTGCCGATCGCCGCCACCACGACGGCGGTGGCCACGGTATCGCTGGTGATCACGGTACGGCGGTACCGCTGCTCCCAGTCGTTCGCGGGCTGTCTGATCGCCCCGTCCGCCAGACGCCCGCGCGCCGGCGGAAACGGGTTGACTAATCCCCCTTGCACAGAACCCCCCCAGGTCCCCAGTGGTTCGACGTATTCGCCTCACACTGTTGCTCGGGAGGCCCCCGCCTCCCGTACTGTTCCTCCCCTCGGGGCCCCGCCCCCGCCCTGTTACTCCTCGCGGGAGGCCCCCCGGCCCCCGCGCCGCGCTGTCCCTCCCCGCGAGGGGCCCCCGCCCCCCGCGCATGACGTCGCGGCTATCTCAGAGCTGCTCGAACTACCCACCCTGGCGGCAACGGACTCGCATGTCCCGCCAGACTCTCGAGGTGCGCGGGAGCCCGTCGAAACCTCGGGTGCTCCCCGCACCCAAGGCCCCTCTCGGGCCCCAAGAACTGATCACCCCCATGTCTGGCTCCGGTGACGCGACGGCTGGCTGACCGTGGAGCCGGACCCATAGATCATCATTTGTCGCCTGGTGTCCAAACATGTGAAGCACCGTCAATCTAGACCATCGGCGCCGATCTGAAGAGAGGATGTGTGTAATTTGTGTTCAAACTTTGAAGTTGGATCCACCGAGGGGTGACCGCCCGCGGGTGCTCTGACAAGTGGTCCACGACGAGCGCAGCTAGCACCAACCGCCCACACCATGAACGGCGTTCGACATACCGAAAGATCCACAGATGCTTACCGGCCAGGGCAGCGGGGCGCACCTGTTCGACACCCGCAGTGCCTGACCTGGGACAGGTCCGGTCAGGCACCGTCATCCATCGGGTACGCGCCGGGGCGTGCGGTCGCCTTACGGCGTGTAGACGGCGTTACCGCCGTACAGCTCCCTGGTGAACGCGGAGACATCGGCGCTGCGATCGGCGCCGTCGAGGTTGTACGTCAGATAGACGCCGTACCCCTCGCTGACGGTGCGGCGGGCGAGGCTGGCGGCCACGCTCTGCGAGGTCCGGCCGATCTCGACGGCCGCCGGCGACAGCTTCGACTTGGGCAGCGCCACGCGGGGAACCTGCCAGGTGCCGTAGTACGGGTTCCAGGCGTAGTCGAACTTGGACGAGACGTCGACGCCGCCGTAGGAGAGGCGCGACGCGGCCGGGCCGATGTTGTAGAGGCTGATGATCTTGCCCGGCATGTTCGCGCGCAGCGCCGTCACCAGGTGCACGAACGAGCTGTCGTTGGGCTGCCCGGTGCCGTTGTTGCCGTACTCCGCGTACTC
Organism: Streptomyces sp. 5-10; assembly: GCF_014712245.1. Taxonomy (NCBI): domain Bacteria; kingdom Bacillati; phylum Actinomycetota; class Actinomycetes; order Kitasatosporales; family Streptomycetaceae; genus Streptomyces; species Streptomyces sp. 5-10. The sequence goes on along the minus strand of NZ_JACVYG010000057.1, from coordinate 19,412 downwards.
GTCGTCGAAGTCGATGCCGTCGAGGCCGTACTTGGCCACGGCGTCCGACAACGTTTTCGCGAACGCCGAAGCCGCTTGCTGGGAGGGGAAGTTGGCGAAGCCCGCGCCCTGGTGGTTGCCGAGCACCGAGAGGACGACCTTGATGCCCTTCTGCTGCAACGGCCGTATCTCCGTGGCGGCGTTGTCGAGGACGCGCTGCACGTTCTCGTTGAAGTGCAGATACGCCGCCTTCGTACCCGTGTCGTAGTTGATGTTCGCCGCGAAGATCACGGCGACGTCGAAGACGTTGCCGCCGCCGTTGGCGAGGGTGTACTTGCCGACGTTGCGCATGCTGTTGTTGTTCACCTCGACGTACGCCACCGAGGTCGGCCCCTGTTTCGCGGCAGCGGGAGCCGCTGCCGCGCCGGTCGTGGCGGTCGCGGTGGTCGCGGCGGTCCCGGCGAAGGCGAGGGCCGCGACCGCCGAGAGCGCGAACGCGGCCCTCCGTACTCTGCTCCGTACCAGAGTGAACATCGTTGCCCGGTCTCCCCTCCATGGGTCGGCGCCCGACCTGTTCGAAAGCGCCGAGTGAGCCCCCAAGTCTTCCGCTCCCGTGAGGCGTTCACAACGGGCCCTGCTGGTCACTCCGCCTTGGGCCGCGAGCGCACTGAACGCGGGGTTCGGGACACCCTTGCGACTGCCTCCCGTCGGTTGCCGCCTTGTCGGAACCCCATTCGATGCGTAGTCTCAGGCCCGCCTTCAAGGGCTGCGGCGCGTCTGAGCCGGGGGGTTCACGCGAGTTCTCGTCGCGCGGCCCTGATTCCCCAGCAGTGGAACGGAAGCATGCACACATCGGCACAGCAATCCGCCCTCCCGCGCCGCCGGCGCCCGGGAGCACGTGGTTCAGCACTCGCTCTCACCGTGCTGTTGTCAGCGGGCGTCCTCACCACTGCGTGCGGCGCCGACGGGGATGACGCGAGCGCCGCCACGGCACCGCCCTCCAGGGCTTTGAACGCCGCGGAATCACCTTCCTCATCGGGCACTGGCGAACCTTCCACGTCAGCGGAAGGAAGCTCTCCCACTCCTCAGACGGCTGAGCAAAGAGCCCAAGAGGAAGCGGGCAGAGAACGGGCCGCAGCGGCTCCAAGCGGCGTGCCGGTCACACCGGGGAGGCCCAAGGAGAATAAGCACTTCAGGCATCCCGTGACGACCCAGGGGGACGTGACGGTCTTCAAGCCCGTCCGCAGCGGATCCGCTGTGACGGTGCCGATATTGGTCACCAACCGTGGCGATCAACGTGCGTTCTACGAGGTCGCTGTCCGCATTACCGGCGATCACGGATTTGATACGACGGTTCGCATGAAGAGCGAAGCCGTCGGCCTGTATCCCGGGACTTCGTGGCCCGCCGAACTCACCGCACGGGATCCTGGGAGCCCGGTCCCGGACAACCCCCAGGTGACCATCGTGAAGAGCACGAAGTCAAAGCACACTCGCTGATAAAGCACACTCGCTGATAAGGAAGGCCGACGACCGGATCCCGGGGACGTCGCCCACGGGGACGTCGCGCTCGACCGTATCGTTCGAGGACGGCTCGGCGCATTCGCAGTATCGAGCTGATGGCGATGCGCGGACTGCTGGATCGCATTCTCGAACACGGAAGAAAGCGTCCGGCCGGCGGATTCTTCGCCGCCATCAACACACCCGCGCCCCAGGGCCTGGATTCCGCGCACGCCTATCTGCTGGGCCGACGGGGAACAGCTGCGTTCGCGCTATCTCGTCGGCTGCGACGGTGGGCACAGTACGGTGCGCAAGGTCCCGGAACGGTCAGTTCTCCGTTCCCGCGGCCCAGAGCACGGTGTCGCCGGACTTGATCACGACATTTCCGTCGGCCTGGAACACGAGGACCGCTCCTGGGTGGCCATCGGTCCGTGAGGACCAGAGGTGCTGCCCGTCGCTGTTGTAGACGACCAGGTTGCCGTCCGCCTGGAAGCGGGCGGAGTTGCCCTCGCCCTTGGTCATCGCGGCCCAGCGTGGCTTGTTGTCCCGGTCGTGGACCACCAGGTTGCCGTCCTCCTGCATGATCAGGCTCCTGGCCCCGGCCGCCACGGACTCTCCGGTGGCCAGGTCGAAGGTGGCCTTTATGACCTTGAGTGCCGCGTCCGGCTCCTGAGGCTTCTGGGGCTTCTGAGGTTGCTGGGACTCCTTGGCCGACGCGGACGGCGTCTTCCCCGCGGTCGCCGAGGCGGCCGAGCCGGACGGCCGCCCCTGCGCCGACGGGGAGGACTCGGCCGAGGAACGCTGCGTACCGAAGTGGACGGCGGCCACCACCGCCACCACGACCGCGACCGCCGCGACGGCCGTGGTCAGCAGCCAGGCGGGCCGACGGCCCCGGCCAGGCTCGGCGGGCTCGGCGGGGGCGGCGAGGACGGTGTCGGACCTCACCGCCGCCCCGGCCGAATCCTGACCGGCGGAGGCCGAGACGGGGGAATGTGCGAGGTCGGCCAGGGTGCGTGCCGAATGCTCGGCCTCGGTCAGTTTTCCGGCGAGAACCGTGGGGCATTCCTCGGGCCAACGCCCGATCCTGCCTCCCCTCTCCTCCAGCCATCCACTCAGCTGAGCCGCCGTCGGGCGCGCGGCCGGGTCCTTGGCCAGACACGCGGTGAGCAGCGGCGCCAGCTCCGGGAGGACGCCTTCGAGATCGGGCTCCTCGTGGACCACTCGGTACATCAGGGCGGCCGCGGGGATCCGTTCCCCCGCGTGCGAGAAGGGCCCGTGTCCGGTCGCGGCGTACACCAGCACGGCGGCCAGCGAGAACACATCGGCGGGTTCGGCGGCGACACCGCCGATGGCCTGGTCCGGTGCGAGATATCCGGGCGAGCCCACGGAGACGCCGAGGCGGGTGTGCCTGCTGTCGTCGGCGGCCCGGGCGACACCGAAGTCGATCAACCGTGGACGGTCGCGGGCCAGCAGGATGTTCCCGGGCTTGACGTCCCGGTGCGCAAGGCCGGCCTGGTGCACGGCCTGCACCGCGCCGCACAGTTCGGCGGCGAGTGAGAGCAGCGCGGACTGCGGCAGCGGACCGTGGGCCGCGACCCATTCGGCGAGCGACGGCGCGGGCACATACTCGGTGGCCAGCCACTGCGGGCGCTGACCCGGCGCACTGTAGTCCACGACGGTCACGGTCCACGGCGAACGGACGCGGTCGCTGTTGCGTATCTCGCGGGCGAACCGCTCCTCGAACCCCGGCTCGGAGCTGAGATCGTCGCGGATCGTCTTCAGCGCGAGCAGCCGACCCGAACCCGTACGGGATAAGAACACCTGCCCCATGCCGCCCGCACCGAGCCGGCCGAGCAACGGATAGCCGCCTATGGACGTCGGGTCCGAAGGCTGGAGGTTATTCATGACGACTGTTCCCCGGAAGTGTGCATCAGCGCTCGAAACGCGCTGGGCCTTGGCCTGCCCGCTGGCGAGCAGGGTGGTCCGCGCTCGCAAGTATGCCGGACGGGTCCCTCCTTCGCCGTTCTTTCCAGCTCATCGGCGAACCAGGTCACCGGCCTCACCCCAGCGGCCCGGCCACGACACCGGTACGCGGCCCCGCCGCCTGCAGCGCATCCCGACGTCCCCGGCTCTCCACGGCGCGATACAGTTCAGCGATAGCCGTACTACCGCGAATTCCTGCAGCGGCGGCCCCACGACAGGCCCAGGAACGGACCCTTTTCGGCCCAGGCGCCCAGCCCGGGTCCGCGCCCACCGGATCTGCGCAATCGCGCGACGACAGCTGCCCGCCGTGGCAAAATCTCCCGCATGGGGGACGTGCATCTGACTTTCGACGACGGCTCCACCGTGCGCCTTCATCTCGCGCCCACGGCCGGCTCCACTCAGGCCCCGGCGGATGGTTCGCAGCACGGGAGCAGGACAGGCGAGCCCTCTGATCTGGAACTGCCGGAGGATTTCGGCAGCGCCCAGCCAGTGAGCGTCGGCAGCCGCGCCGCGCAGGCACTCACCCGCGGGGGCGAGGTTCTGACCCAGGCTTTGAACCCACTGGGCGGCGTCCTCAGCAGTATCCATCAATCCTTCTCCCAGTTCCCCGTACGCCCTGACGAGGTCACCGTGGAGTTCGGCGCCACGCTGGGCAGCGACCTGAGCCTGGGCGTCTTCTCGGGCAAGGGCGAGACGAGCTTCACGGTGAGCGCCACATGGAACCTCGCCGAGCGGCCGACTGCCGCTCCCCCCTCGCAGTCCGGCGGCTCCTCCACCGGAGCATCGCGTCCCGTGACGTCGTGACGGGCGGAGGCCGAGCGTGAGCGGGGCACCATCCGACGCGGCGTTGCACCAGGCTTTCGTATCGGTGCGAAGCCAGGTTCAGCCCGTCGGCGCCGGCGTCCTCATCACCCAGAATCTGGTACTCACCTGTGCGCATGTGGTCAACAGCGCACTGGACCGGGATCGTTTCACGCAGGCAGTGCCCGACCGGAACCAGGTGGTCAGGCTGCGCATGCCGCATGTGTCGGCCGGACAGGAGTTCCACGGTCGCGTCGTCCCGGAGATGTGGCGGCCGCCGAGGGCCAAGCGGAGCGGGCCGGTCCAGCCGCCTGCACCGGGCGTGCTCCCCTACTACGGCGATCTGGCAGTGCTGGAACTCGACATACCCGCGCCCTCGGGCGCGGAGCCCGCCCCCTTTCTCGCCCACCGGGACGGCGGCGAGGTCGTGGCCCTGTGGACCAGCGGTCATGAATTGCCCACCGTGCGCGCGGTGCCCCGCGTTTCCTCCGGGCCATGGATCGCCCTGGACGTCGTCGGAGGCCGGGTCGCGAAGGGATTCAGCGGAGGCCCGCTATGGGATCGGGAACGCCAGGCCGTGGTGGGGGTGGTGGTCGCCGAGCACGGGGTCGGCGACGCCCGCACGACGGACGCGACGCGGGCGGACCGCGATGGCCACCTGAACACGTCGGCGGTTCTCCAGGCGATGTACGCCATCGGATTGCCCACCATCGAGTCGGAGCTGCCCGAGCTTCCGCCGGTGGCGGTTCCGATGGCGGCGCGCGGACGACAGCAATTGCTCGCCGCACTGGAGCAGTTGCTTCCCAACCCTCAGTCGGTGGCGGAGTGCACTCGATGGCTGTCGACGCGCCTGGGCCGGGCAACCGGTGACATCGCGGTCACGGATCCGGCCCGCCTCGTCGGCTTGGCCATGGGTGTACGGCGCGGCATTCCGGAGCTGCTGGACGTCGTCCGCACCCAGCTTTCCGGACGCGCCCCCTCCACCGACCCGTATGGAACGCCGGGCTGGGCACAGCTGCTCCGGGTGGCCCGGGTGGTGAGCCCCCGCGAAATACTCACCCTCCGTCAGCAGCGCGATCTCACCGGGCTGCTCGCTCACTGCCGCACGACCGACCCCACCTCTCTGCTGCGAAAGGTCCTGCCATACGCCGACGGGCTTCCGGCCGTGTCCTCACCCGCACACGCGATGGAAGTCCTCGAGGGATACGAAGCGCCCGCCGGGCAACCGATGCCGCCCCTGCTGCAGGGCGCCGTCCGCGTCAGCCTGGAGGAGCGCGAAAGCGGGGCCCACCCCTCGGACGACCTGGACGCCTGGGTGGACATGGCCGCCGCCCGTTTCGGTATCCCGCTCGCGGGGGTCGAGCAGTTCCGCGCGGACGTGGCCGCCGAGGCACGGCCACCCCGTCGCGCCGACGCGGGCCGCGAGCCGCACGCACCCCGGGTTCAGGTTGAGCTTCTTCCGGTGGCTCCGGGTAACCGGTTCACGTATCAGATCTGGGTCTGGACCGACGGGGGCAGACACGACGTCGTCCTCACCCAGGACACCGAGGTCTCCAGCCATCACGTGGTGGAGTCCATCCGGCATGTGCTGCGCACCGAGGTGGAAGAGCACCCGGAGACGGCGCTGGTGGAGTACTTCGTCGCGTCGGCGTGGCTGCGGCTGGAAGTGGACACCTGGCAGTGCGGCGAAAATGGTCCCGACGGCGCCTTCCTGCCGGGGATCACGCGCCGGGTCGTGCTGCGCAGTTCGCAACGGACGCGCGAGACATACGCCGGCTGGAAGCGGCGCACGAAGGCGCTCGCCGCCTCACGTCACCTGGTGCTCGACGGGCGGAGCGCGGACCCGGCGGTCGCCCAGGCGGTACTGGAGATCAATCCGGACGCCGGAGTCGTGATCGTGTGCTGCGACCGGCAGCGTCAGAGTTCCGTCCTCCAGCAATGCATCCAGGCCGGAGTGCACACGGTGCTCTGGCACCGCCACGGCGACGGTGAGGACATCGCGGCCGAGCTGGTGAATCTTGTCGAAGGTGTCGACCACCACGGCATTCCGGAAGCCGTGCGCATGGAGCGTGCCAAAGCGCTCGCGTGTCCGGAGACCCCCGTTCACCACGGCCGACAGCTCTCGCTCCTCCACGACGGGCCGGATCACAGACCCCCACCGCTCGCTCCCGACGCATGGACGCTGACCCACCCCGACCGGAACCACCCCTGACCGGAACCACGACACACCGGAACCACGACCGTGACGAGAACCATGACCGCTGGACCACCGAGGAGACCGTGACCGTGTCGCAGCAACCGCCCGCACCGCCGGACGACCACGGCGATCGGCCCGAGGAATGGTGGGTGTTCCGCGGCCCGGCCGAGCTGCCCGCTCCACCGCCCTGGCGGCGCGTGCCGGCGTCCCGGCGCTCCGACCGGCCGCGGACGTATCTGCTCAACCGCGACCAGGTGGCGGTGGTCAACGCGGCCTTGCACCTGCGCCGCCCCTTGCTCGTCACTGGACGCCCCGGGACGGGCAAGACGTCCCTGGCACATGCCGTGGCGGAGGACCTCGGCCTCGGCGAGGTGCTGCGCTGGCCGATCAACAGCCGCTCCACCCTGGCAGACGCCCTCTACCGGTACGACGCGGTGGGCAGACTCCGCGAGGCGTCGCTGCGCCGGGAGCGCGAGAGGGCCAGACACGCACGGCACAGGCTCCGGCAGCGCGGCTCCCGGGCATCCGACATCGACGACTATCTGCGGCTCGGCCCACTGGGCACCGCCCTCGCTGCCACGGGCGCCCCGCGCGTGCTGCTCGTCGACGAGCTGGACAAAGCGGATATCGATCTGCCCAACGACCTGCTGGTGGTCCTGGAAGAGGGCGAGTTCGAAATCCCCGAACTGGCGCGGCTGCCCGAGCACCGGCAATCGGCCGACGTGCTCACCACCGGCAGCAGGAAACGCGCCCACGTCGAGCGGGGAATCGTGTCCTGCGAACACTTCCCGGTAGTGATCATGACCAGCAACGGGGAACGGGACTTCCCGCCCGCGTTCCTGCGTCGCTGTGTCCGGCTCGACCTCCCGGACCCGGACGAGTCCAAGCTTCGGGACATCGTCCGCCACAACTTCGGAGAGGCAGCCCTCACCGAGGCCAATGACCTCATCGAGACCTTTCTCCACCGCACCGCCACCCAGACGCTCGCGACGGACCAGCTTCTCGCCGCCATCCACCTGCGGCTCACCGGCGCCGATCTGAGCCATGAGGAGCTCGTCAACGCGGTGATGCACCGCTTGGACGAAGCGCTCTCGACATGATCGAACGGCTGCGACGCATCCTGGACGGCGTCGGCTATGACGTGGGAGCCACCGAACTCCTCGACGTCCTGTGGCTGGCGCGGGCCATGAAAGGCGGGCACGAGCTGGGCGACGGCACCCACACCGCGGATCCGCGGACAGCCGCGACCCACACCGCGGCGGACACCGACTCCGTGGATCTTCCACCGGCGTCGCCCCGGCCAACGGGCCCCTCCGAAACGGCCGCCGGCCCCAACGCCGCAGGCGGCCGCGAGGTGTTCGGCACCGGGAGCGCCGAAAGCGCATCCGGCACGCCCGCACGCGCCGTACGCGTCCCGGGCCCGCGAGCCCTGCCCGGCATGCACGGCCTGGCAGGAGCGATCCGCCCGCTCCGCGGCCACCGCGACCACCCGTACCGGGTCGTCACCGACATCGAGGCGACGGTACGGCAGACAGCGGAGTCCGGGGTCCTCGACGTGGTGTCGCGCCCCCTCCAGGAACTGCGGTACACCGCCGTACTGCTCGTGGACGACAGCCCGTCCATGCGGGTCTGGCGCGCGACGGCGCGGGAAGTGAAGCGCCTTCTCGAGCGCAGCGGCGTCTTCCGCGACGTCCGGGTGCGGCGGTTCACACCCGGGAAGCGGGAGCCTTCCGTCGCCGCGCCACACTCGGACCGCTCTGTGGTGTTCGTGTTCACCGACGGTGTGCACGCGGCCTGGCGGAACCCGGCGATCGGCACCGTCATCGCGGCGTGGGGCCGGACCGGACCGGTGGTCGCGCTGTCTCCCCTGCCCCGCCGCATGTGGCGCGGCACCGGCCTCGCCACCGAGCCCTGTCTGCTCACGGCCGCTCGCCCATTCCCGGGGAACGGGGATGTGGTGGCGCGGGATCCCCTGTCCCATGTCCCGGTGGAGCCCGTGGGTCCGTCCGCGCTGCCGGTGGTGACGCTCTCCGCCTCGTCACTGGCCACCTGGGCCCGCTTCGTCGCCGGGCCCGGTGTGCCTCGGCTCATCGAGACGGCGTGGCCCGGGCAGTCCGGCGACGAGCGAGGCCGATGGGGGAACGAGGAGCCCGCGGACGGGGCCTCCGCCGAACAGCTCATCCGGCGGTTCCGCGGCTCCTTCTCACCCGAGGCATATCAACTCGCCGTGCGCCTGTCCGCGATCCGGCCGCTGAACGTCCCTCTCATGCAGTTGGTACGGGCCGCCGCACTGCCGGCGAGCACACCGGCCCACGTAGCGGAGCTGCTGCTCGGCGGTCTGGTCATGCCCTCGGAAGAGGAGGCGGAAGAGGGAGCAGAGGAGCGCCGGCAGCGGCAACCGCCGGTGTCGCGGCTCCTGTGGGCGGAAGAATCCGGTTATGAGTTCAAGCCCGGTGTCAGGGAACTGCTGTCGGCCGGTCTCAGCACGGAACAGTGCATCGATCTCGCCGAGACCGTCGGACGTGCCTTGGAGCCTTACGTCGGCAGGCTCCCCGCCTTCGCGGCACTGATCGCCGACCCTCATGGCCAGAGCACCATCTCGGAGGGGACATCAGCGTTCGCCATGCTGGTGGGTCCCGTCCTGGAGCGGCTGTACCCCGTCCAGGAGCCGGCGGTCACCCCTGATGCCGCCCGGCCCATGGCACGGCCCGCAGCCCCGGCCGAGCCGCGCGCGAAGGCGGTGACCCCATACGCGCCCGTGGCCCCGCTCCGATTCACCGTTCTCGGCCCACAGCTGGTGTGGCGCGGCAGCACCGCGGCGGACGCCGGCCCCTCGCGGCAGCGCGCGGTGCTCGCCGCCTTGCTGCTGCGCACCGGGCGAGTCGTCACCGCTGCCGAGCTGATCGACGGTGTGTGGGGCGACGAGCCTCCGATGTCCGCCCCACGGATCCTGCGCGGTTACATCGCGCGGCTGCGCGAGTTGCTCGCCCCTGACGTATGCGTATCCCACGAGTTCGAGGGCTACCGGCTGCGGAGCCCCACCGGTGACCCCGTGGAACTCGATCTCGATCTGACAACTGTCGAGCAGCTGGAAAGCGAGGCTTCCCGCGCCCGGCAGGCCGGGGACCTCACCGCGGAACGCGACCACCTGGCGGATGCCCTCTCGCACTTCGGCGGCGAACCCCTCGCCGGGGTACCGGGGCCCTTCGCGGAGGGACAGCGCGCCCAATTCATGGAGTGGCGGCTCAATCTCCAGGAGCGGCTGTTCGCCGTTGAGCTGGAACGGGGGCGGCATACGGACGTCCTGGAAGAACTCGGCGTCCTCTCCGCGGAGCATCCACTGCGTGAACGCCTCAGAGCGCTGCTCATGCTGGCCCTGCACCACAGCGGGCAGCCGGCGGAGGCACTCGCCGTCTACGACGAGACGCGCCGGATGCTCCACGAGGAGTTGGGAATCGATCCAGGGCCCGAACTCGTCTCGGCACACCGGTTCGTGCTGGGGCAGGGTGACCCACCACAGCTCTCCGCGCCGCCCGCGCAGCAGTCAGGGCCGACACCACGGACGTGGCTGGCCTGGCGCAGGACGGAGGGCTGGCATTTCACCGTGCTTGGGCCTGTGCGGGCCCATCACGACGGTCAGCAGCGCAGCGCCGGCTCGCCCCAACAGCGGGCCGTGCTCGCTGCCCTGCTGCTGCGTGAGGGCCGCTCGGTGACGGCCGCCGAGTTGATCGACGGCGTGTGGGGCGAAGAGCCGCCCGACGCCGCCCACGCGGCGATTCGGACGTACGCGTCCCGGCTGCGCAAAGCCCTCCAGGACTTTCCCACACGCGACCCAGAAGGCTATGCGATACGGCTCAAACCGCATGAGCTGGACCTCACCGTGGCACGCGAGCTGGCGGAGGAGGCGCGGGCCGCCGAGGCAACGGGCAATCTGCCGCACGCCATCGCCCTCCTCGGCCATGCCCTCGACATGTGGGACGGCGAGCCGCTGGCCGGCCTTCCCGGCCCATACGCCGCTGGCCAGCGCATGCGCCTCCAGCAGTGGCGGCTGGAGCTCCTGGAGCAGCGTCTCAGCCTGGAGCTGGAGGTCGGAACCCCTGCCGAAACAGTCCCCGCACTGACCGCGCTGACTGCCGAACACCCCTTGCGCGAGCGGTTGTGCGAGCTGCTCATGCTCGCGTTGTACCGCAGCGGGCGCCAGGCCGAGGCCCTCGCGGTGTACGCCCACTTCCGGCTCCTTCTCGCGGACGAACTGGGCGTCGATCCTGGTCCGGCCCTCGCCGAACTCCAGCAGCGCATCCTGCGAGCCGACGAACGGCTGGCCGGACCGATCCGTACGGCGCACGCGGCCGTGCCTGCGCCGACGACCCTCGGCCCGGGAGACTTGGCGGAGGCGGGTACGTCGCCAGGAAGCGGCCAGGACCGCCGACGGCCATGGCGGTTCCGTATGTCCGACGACATCTCGGGCACGCCGGTGGTCGCCGGGAACCTGCTCTACGTCACGTCGTTCGAGGTGCACGCGCTCGATGTGGCCACCGGGCGGCGGCAGTTCAAGACGCGTGACGTGGCATGGGCCATGGCGGTCGCGGACGGCCGTATCCATGCCTCCGACGGCCCGACTCTGTACGCGCTCGACGCGGAAAACGGCGCGAAGCGGTGGCGGCTGTCGACGGGCGGCTGGGTCTACTCCCTCAAGGTCGACCGGGGCACGGTCGTCACCGCTACGCGCGGCGGTGGCGTCCAGGCGTGGGAGGCGGCCAACGGCGAGCTGCTGTGGGAGACGGAGGGCGCGCAGACCGAGTTCGAGACGGCCGATGACGGGCCGGTCGTCCACGACGGCACGGTGTATGTGTGGGCGGACGCGCGGCTGCGGGCCCTGGAGGCGCGCACCGGCGCGGAGCGCTGGTCGTACCCGGTGGGCGACGCGGCGTCGTGCGGCGGGGTGCCGCTGCGTCTGCTGGCGGCACCGGACGGGGTGGTCTACGTCTCGGCGGGGACGCGGGTGCTCGCGCTCGACATCGCCCGCGGGGACGTGCGGTGGCGTTTCGAGGCGCCCGCCGTCTTCCTGTGCGCCCCCGCGTACGCGCCGGGGCCCGCGGTCACCGGCGGCGGCGTGTACATCGCCGACTGCCTCGGCACGGTCTACGCGATCGACGCCGCCAACGGCCGCGACCGCTGGCGCATCGCCACCGAGGCCCGGCAGTCGATCGAGCCGGTGCTGGTGGCCGACGGNTCCACTTCGGCTCGGCCGACCACTGCCTCTACACGGTGGACGCGGCGGGCGGCCAGCTGCGCTGGAAGCTGGCGACGGGCGGCGAGATCACCGGATCCCCGATGGTCGCCGAGGGCGTGGTGTACGCGTGCGGCAAGGACCGCTGCGTCTACGCGCTCGACGCGGCCAGAGGCACCGGCCGGCCACTCTCAGCCCGCCGCCAAGCGGCCGGGACCGGGTCCCCCGACGGGCTGAGAGGTACGCGGTGACGATCTCGGAGTCATGGGCCTCGGAACGAGTTCGGCCCGCGACAGCCGGGCAGGTTGGGCGGCGCCCGGGTTGCTCCGGGCGGACGGATAACCTAGGTCCGTCAGCGAAGATCGCAGAAGGGCGGAGCACATGGTGGACATCGTGGAGACGGCGGCACGGAAGGTCTTCGACCGCTACGACGTCGATGGGGACGGCCTGGTCACGGCGGACGAATACCGCAGGGTCGTGGCGGAGTTGGAGGGCTCGGAGATCACCCAGTCGCAGGCCCAGGAGCTCATCGACTCGCTCGACACCGACGGCGATCGCCAGATGTCCTTCGAGGAGTTCTGGGCGGCCATGAATGCCTGACACCGCCGGGTCCGGCACGTGAGCGTGCGGCAGGCGGTGCGGCCCCTTCCCGCCACCGCGTGGCGAGAAGGGTGGGCCCTCTCGGCGGCACGGCACCGAACACTTGATGCGCTCGACCGCCGTCTGTCTCAGCGTCGGCGCTGGTCGGTGCGGAGCTCAAAGTCGCCGTAGCTGTTGTCGGCGGGGTTGACGGTCACTCCGGGGACGCCCGGGTGGTTGATGACGAGGGCGACGGCCAGCTCGATCAGGGTGAGGCCGGATTCCTCCGCCAGGGCCGCGAGCTGTTCGACCGCGTCAAGCTTGCGCTGGTTGGCGGGGGTGCTCATGTCGAAGCGGGCCGCGGGCCGTGCCGCGGAGGCCGGGCCCGAGGTGTTGTCCTTGCGGTAGCGGCCCGACAGCCAGCCGCCGGCGAGGTTTCCGCGCTCCAGCCGGATGTAGTAGTCCACGCTCATGCCCGCGAGCAGAGCGACCTCTTCCCGGCGCAGGCCCGCGACGCGGCGTTTCCCGCCGTAGACCGGCAGCCCGGCCTGCTCCGGGGTGATCCGGGCGCGCCGGGTGCCCAGGAACTCGCGGACCTCCGCGGCCACCGCGTGAGCCAGGCGCCGTCAGACCCTCTCGCGCCCGAGCTTCGCGTAGCTCTCGGGACGCTTCTCGCGCAGGTAGAGGGCGTAGAGCACACCACCGATGAACAGCGCGAACGTGAACGTCATGAAGATCGCCGTCAGCAGCATCGACCCTCCGATGAGTTCGGGGTAGTTCCGGATGGCCAGGTATGTCACGGCGCCGAGGAACACCATGCTGATCGCCGGAGCGACCACCGTATTCCACGGCGATTCGGGATTCGTCCGCCGCCGGCGGAGGAAGTAGACCAGCACCGCGATGCATACGATGAACATGAGCAGCAGCACGTTGAAAGTGCCGCTACCGCTGGCGATCGCGTAGAGGTCGTCGGGACGAACCCGGAGCACGGTGAACACGATCGTGGCCACGGCCCAGACGATGCCGACCGTCAACGCCGAGACGTAGGGTGAGCGATGGCGCGGGTGTACACGGCCGAGCACCTTCGGCAGCACCCCGTCCTTCGCGAGCGAGAAGCTGTAGCGGGCGGCGATGTTCTGAACGGAGAGCATCGACGCGAGGACCGACGTGATGAGGAGCACCGAGATGACGTCGGCGAAGACCGTCCCGACCAGCTGCCCCGCGGAGTTGTTGAACAGGCCGATGGTGTCCGTCCGTGCGGCCCTCTGCGCCCGGTCCGCGCCGAGGAACGCGACGTACCCCCACGCCGCGACGACGTAGAACACGCCGATGCCGACGACGGCGAGGTACGTCGCACGCGGAATGGTGCGATCCGGGTTCTTGACCTCGTCGCGGAAGATCACGGTCGCCTCGAAGCCGAAGAAGTTGCCGATCGCGAAGAGGAGCGCCAGCCCGAGCCCGGCGTCTCCCAGCCACGGCATCGAGAACCCGATCCCGTGAGCGACGCGGTCGCCGCTGGTCGAGAACGACACCACGTCGAAAACAAGGACGATCACGACTTCGAGAATCATCGCGACCGTGAGCACCTTCGCCGAGAGATCGATGCGGCAATAGGCGAGCAAGGTGGTGACGGCGATGATCGCGAGCGCGTACCAGTACCACGAGACTTCGGGTCCATGGAGGGTCTTGGTGACGAACCCCTGCAGCGTGACCGCGAAGAACGGTGGCGCGAAGAAACCGATGAAGAGATAGCCGACGAAAGCCAGGAACGCGCCGCCGAGGCCGGCCGGCTTGCCGAGACCGGCGGTGACGAAGGAATAGAATCCACCGGGGTTCTCGATCGAGCGGCTCATCTTCACGAAGCCCACCGAGAAGATGAGCAGCATCACCGTCATGATGATATAGATGCCCGGCGTGGTCTTACCGCTGTACATCATGAGCACGGGCATGGTGCCCGCCACGGTTGCCAGGGGTGAGGCGAATGCGAGCACGCTCATCGCGAGCTCTCCGACTCCCATATTGCCCCGGAGTCGAATCCCCTCGGTCTCCGGGACCTGCGTCGCTGTCTCGGTAATGCCGGCCATATGAACCCCATCGTCGAATGCTCCGGAATGGCACGACGCTAGTGGCGAGCCTTTACGCCCTTCTGTGCCAAGGTGAGACACCTCGCGGGACACGCTGAGGCATGCGTAAGTGCCGGTTCGCCGTCGGGCGAACCGGCACTTACGCGCCGCGCGCTCAGGGTGCGGTCGACGCCGGGGCGGTGACTCCGAGCTCGCGCAGGTCGACGACGTCGCGCAGCGGCTCGCCGGCCTTCCAGCGGCGCAGGTTCTCTACGAAGCGGTCGACCACGCGACCGCGCCAGCCCACCAGGTCCCCCGACGCGTGCGGCGACACGAGGATGTTGTCCCGACTCCAGAACGGACTGTTGGCCGGCAGAGGCTCCTGCTCGAACACATCGAGGGCCGCGGCATCGAGGTGATCGTCATCCACGGCGGCGAGCAGGTCGTCCGCGACCACCACGGCGCCCCGTCCGACGTTGACCAACCGGGCGCCCCGTCGCATCTTCTTCAGCCGGGAGGCGTCGAACAGGCCGCGGGTGTCCTCGGTCAGCGGCAGGGTCAACACGACGTCGTCTGCTCTGGGGAGCAGTTCGTCGAGGTCCGCGATGGCCGCGACGGCACCGAGCGCCGGGTCCTGTCGGGCGGTACGACCCACGACGGTGACATCCATTCCCGCGGCGCGAAGGAGCAGCACGGTCTCCCGTCCCACCGGGCCGGGTCCCACGACGAGCACCTTCCGGCCCAGGATGGGTTCGGTCTCCCTGTGTTGCCAGCGGTGCTGGCGCTGGAGCTCGATCGTGCGACGCAGGTCCTTGGTGAACATCAGCAGCACGCCGAGTACCCATTCCGCGATCGGACGCTCGCAGACCCCGCGCGAGTTACTGGCCACGACATCGCTGTTCACGACCGATTCGGTCAGGAGCGGATCCATGCCGATGCTGGAGGTGTGGATCCAGCGCAGCCGCCCCGGGCCGACCTCGCGCAGCAACGTGCTGCGGAAGTCGTTGAGGAACAGGATCTCGGCGTTCTCCTGGGCGGCCCGCAGCTCGTCGGCCGTGCGCACGACGAGGACCTCCGCCTCGGGTTCCACCGCCGCGAGCGGCGGCACTTGTCCTCCCTGAGGCACGATGACGATCACCTTCGGGCGATGCATATATTCTCTCCACTTCGAGCGGCGTCCCGTTTCGCGGCGCCGCGTCCCTTTCATCGGTGCGGCTACCAGCCGCCCTGCCATCCGCTGGTGAGGCCGTACGGAAGCCGCTGCGGCTCTTCATCCGGCAGCTTCCGCAGGAAGTCGAAGTCGCATCCTTCATCGGCTTGTGTGACGTGGTCGATGAAGAGCCGGCCGTAGCCGCGGCGGTACTTCGGCGCAGGCAACTCGACATCCGCGAGACGCCGTTCGATCTCCTTGTCCGGGATGTCGAGATCGAGACGCTGGTTCTCCACGTCGAGCACGATGGGGTCGCCGTCTCGCACGGCGGCAAGCGGTCCGCCGATCGCGGCCTCGGGCGAGACGTGGAGGACGGTGGTGCCGAACGCGGTGCCGCTCATGCGTGCGTCCGAAATGCGTACGATGTCGCGGATGCCGCGACGGAGAAGTCGCTCGGGGATCGGCAGCATCCCCCACTCCGGCATGCCGGGCGCGCCCGCGGGACCGCTGTTGCGCAGCACCAGCACCGAGTCCTCGGTGATGGGGAGGCCGGGGTCGTCGATCCGACGCCCGAGGTCGTAGATGTCCTCGAACACGACCGCCGGCCCCCGGTGCTTCAGCAGCTCGGGCGACGCGGCGCTCCTCTTGATGACCGCGCCCTTGGGGGCGAGCGACCCGCGCACGACCGCGATGCCGCCCGAGGCGTCGAAGGGCTGCTCGAGCTTGCTGATGACCTCGCCGTCCGGCTCGGCCGCATCGCGGTAGCCGTCGGCCAGCGTCTCGCCGGTGACGGTGATTGCCTCGCCGTGCAGCAGGGGGGCGAGCTCCTTCAGAACGGCGGAGATGCCGCCGGCGTGGAAAAGTTGCTTGATGAGATGCTCTCCCGAGGGGCGTACATTCACGATCCGCGGGGTGCGCTTCGAGATCTCATGGAAGCGGTCGAGCCGCAGCTCGTAGCCGACCCGCCGCGCCAGCGCCAGCAGGTGCACGACCGCGTTGGTCGAGCCGCCGACGGCCATGAGCAGGGTGATCGCGTTGTCGAACGCCTGCTCGGTGAGCACCTCGCTCGGCCTGGGCCCCTGCGAGACCGCCATCTCGACCGCTCGTCGACCAGTGGCCTCGGCAGCCGAGGCTCTGCGGGAGTCCACGGCGGGGATCGAGGCGGTCCCGGGCAGGCACATGCCGAGCGCCTCCACGAGGGAGGTCATGGTCGAGGCCGTGCCCATCTCGCTGCAGTGCCCGGCGGTGGGCTTCGCACTGGCCTCGAGGTCGTTGAAGTCCTGCTGCGTGATGGTTCCCGCACGGAGCTCGTCGGCGTACTTCCAGGTGTCGGTACCGACACCGAGCTGACGACCGCGGAAGTAGGCGGGTTCCTGAGGCCCGCCGGTGAGCATGATCGTCGGAACGTCGGCGCTGGCCGCGCCCATGAGCTGAGCCGGAACCGTCTTGTCGCAGCCGCCGAGCAGCACGATCGCGTCAAGCGGGTAGGCCCGGACCGACTCCTCGACGTCCATGGCCATGAGATTGCGGAACTGCATGGCCGACGGCTTCATCAGGCTTTCGCCGAGCGAGATGGTCGGGAACTCCAGCGGCAGGCCGCCCGCCATCAGCACGCCGCGCTTGACGGCGTCGGCCAGCAACTTGAAGTGGATGTTGCAGTTCACCAGCTCCGACCACGAGTTCGCGATGCCGACGACCGGCCGGTCCTTGATGGCGAATTTCGAGAAGCCTTCCGCCTGGATCGCGGTTCGGTGGATGAATCCCGTGAGATCGTGCGGGCCGAACCAGCGCGCACTGCGGAGTTCACTGGTGTTCGGGTCGGACATGTGTGTGGTGCTCCTTGAGCGGGGCTTGGTGCGGAATGATCCGCGCGGAGGCGGGACGTCTCGGATGGGGGCGTGGGTCAGGCGGCGGTGGTGCCGCCGTCGAGGGCCATGCTGGTGCCGGTCGCGAAGGCCCCGTCGATCGCCAGGAACCAGATCGCCCGCGCCGCCAGAGCGCGGCTGAGCCCGACGACACCCGCCTTCGCGGCGCTGTCGTGCGCCAGTCCCGCGACCCCATGCTGTCATCGCCGGAACTCCCTCGTGACTCAGCAGGACCGATGCGAGTCAGTACAGCAGCGCGGCGAGGGTCAGCGATGTTCCAGATTGGCACACCGCTCCCCGGGTCGGCATTTCTAGGCTGGCTCACACGACGCGCCGGAATCCCGCCCGGGAGCGCCCGTCGGAGCATTCACGAGACCCGCGTCAGACGAAGGAGTCACCTTGCCAGAGCAGAACCGCATCGGTGTCGGACTGATCTCCGTCGGAGTGATGGGGCGGCTCCACGCGCGCTCCTACCTTCAGAGCCAGCAGTTCTTCCCGGAGCTGCCGACGCGCGCGGAACTCGTGATCGCCGCCGATCCGGATCCGAACGGACGCGCCTACGCGACCGAAGCGCTCGGATTCCGCGAGACGACGAACGACTATCGCAAACTTCTCGCGCATCCGGACGTGGACGTCGTGTCCATCTGCTCGCCGAATTTCCTGCACCACGAGATCGCGCTCGCGACCATAGACGCCGGCAAGCACTTCTGGATCGAAAAGCCGATGGGCCGCAGCGCCCGCGAGTCCCGGGAGATCGCGCAGGGCGCGGCCGCGGCGGGACTCTTCACTGCCGTCGGCTTCAACTACCGGCATGCTCCCGCGGTCGCCGAGGCGCGCCGCCTGATCCGGTCCGGAGAGCTCGGGCGCATCACCAACCTGCAGATCCGCATGATCACCAGCTACGCCTCCGACCCGACCCAGGGCTTCACCTGGCGGTACGAACAGGCACAGGCCGGTTCCGGAGTGCTCGGCGACGTACTGAGTCACGGCTTCGACCTGGCGCAGTTCCTCGTGGCCCCCATCACCTCGGTGAACGCGGTCACCGAGCGCTTCATCCCGCGGCGTCCGCTCCCCGAAGGCGGTTCCCGCGAGGTCGAGAACGAGGACTACGCGGCCCTGCTCGCTCGCTTCGACGGGGGTGCGATCGGCATCTTCGAGACCACCCGCGTCGCGATCGGACCGCACGCGGAGTACATCATCGAGGTCTACGGCACCAAGGGTTCGCTGCGCTGGAACTTCGACCGCATGAACCAGCTCGAGCTGGCTGACAACGGCACCGGCTACCGCACGATCATGACTCCCACCTCCTACGGCGAGTTCGGCCGCTTCCAGCCGAACGCCGGACCCGGCATCGGCTTCAACGACCTCAAGACGATCGAGGCGGCGCTGTTCCTGCGCTCGGTCGCGGAAGGCGTGCAGCTCGCGCCGTCGGCGGCCGACGGCTGGTCGGCCTCCGAGCTGGTCGATGTGTCGCTTCGCAGCGCCGAGTCCGGCCAGTGGGTCGACGTCCCCGCTGTCACCGGCGCGACCACGACGCAGGCATAGACCGCGGAGCACGCGGAAAGGGCCGGAGTCCCCCGATCTCCGGCCCTGCTGTCTGCGCGACCCCGACCGGACCACGGCCTGGTCGGGGTCGCGTCTTCATCGTGGCGATGGCACCGGAGGCCGCACGCAGCACGACCGGTCACCGCCGACCCGATATCACGCCGCGGTGTACGTGCCGTCGATGACCAGTTCCGCGCCACTCATGTAGCCGGCCTCGTCCGAGGCGAGGAACACGACCGCGGCGGAGATCTCGGACGGCCGCGCCCAGCGGCCGAAGCGCGACGACTCGGGAGGTAGCGCCGTCGGATCCGCGCGGAGAAGAGGGGTGTCCGTCTCGCCGGGGAAGACCGCGTTGACCCGGATCCGGTGCTCGGCCAGCTCGAGCGCGGCCGCCTTGGTCATGCCGCGCACCGCCCACTTCGACGCGACATACGCGAAGTTGTCGGTGAAGCCGACCAGGCCCGAGGTCGAGCAGATGCTCACGATCGATCCTCCACCGGCCGCCTTCATCGACGCCACGACC
>NZ_JACVYG010000056.1:0-65335 GCF_014712245.1 Streptomyces sp. 5-10 | reverse complement strand
CGGGGACGACGATCACCATCCCGGTCTCCCGCGCCAGCTCCCGCATCCGCCGCACGGTCGGCCCGTCCGGCACCGCCTCCGCCCACCGGTAGTGTTCCGCCTCCTGCACCTGGCAGAAGTACGGCGCGTTGAACACCTCCTGGAAGCCGATCACCTTGGCGCCCTGTTCCGCGGCGGCGCGGGCGTACTTCTCATGGAGCTCGATCATTGATTCGCTGTCGCCCGTCCACTTCGTCTGAACCAGGGCGGCGCGCACGATATTGGCCATGGTGAACTTCCCTCATGAAGCCGCGACACGCTGGGTCGCGGGCTGGGGCAGGGATAAACGGCTGCGGCAAGACCGTAAGCCGAAAGTACGAGTCCGTAAATGGTCAAGGCAATATTCTGCGAGTTTCTTTTGCGTTTCCCGCAGGTAAGAAACTGACGCTCCGTCAAACGGGGAGCACGCGGCCGGGCCCGGCGCCGGCGGCCGCGACGCCACCCCTTGACATGTTGAAGAACTTCATTATGGTGAAGTCACCGTTCCATGGTGGCCGGACGAGGAGCGACGCATGAGCAGCAGCAACGCGGGCGACAAGGACAACCGTCCCGACGCCGATGCGTCCATCGCCTCGTTGGGCGAACAGATCCGATCCCTCCGCAAGCATCTCGGACTCACCCTGGAGGAGCTGAGCAGCCGATCGAATGTGAGCACGGGCCTCATCAGTCTGCTGGAGCGAGGGAAGGGAAATCCCTCCTTCGCGAGTCTGATTCAATTGGCCCATGGGCTCGATGTGCCGATCGGCCGGCTTTTCCATGGTGAAAACCCTGCCAGTCCTGTGGTGCGCGCAAAAGAGCGCCGCACTCTGGAATGGCATGGAAATGAAAAGCTCGACGGTGCCCGTTACCAGCTCCTCACCCCGTCCCTGAAAGGGGCGCTCGAGGTGGTCTGGGTGGAGACCGAGCCCGGCCATGACACCAGCGGCACTCCCTTCCGTCACAACGGCGAGGAGTTCGGCATCGTTCTGTCCGGGGTGAAGGACGTCTTCCTCGACGGTGTCCGGCACCGACTCGAGGCGGGTGACTCCATCACCTACTCGTCGAGCATTCCGCACTGGTACGTCGCGGTCGGCGATGAGCCGTCGACCGCGATCTGGGTGATCACCCCGCCCACCTGGTAGAGCCAGGTCCTCGGGCCGCTCACCCCGCTCTCCGATCCGGTACGCGTCAGGGCAGCGTCGCCCGCGCCACTCGTGTTGCCCCCGCCTCCAGCCCGGGTTTCCCCCGCCTCCCGCTCGGCATTGAGGGCGAGGGCGTTCCCCGACCCATCTCGCGGTACGGCCGCGTGTCCGGTGTTCCCTCCGGGCGCCGTGCGCCGTCCGCCCCTTCCCGATCACCGTTTCCCGCCGTGGCTCATCGCCCGTTGGCGCGGCACGGCGGCCTCCGCGGCGCCCGTGGCCGGGCTCCCGGACAGGCACGCCCGATCCACGGACGTCCGGTGACGCGACGCCGTCTTCGAAAGACGCCGTATTCGAAAGGAGACAACGTGGCCGACCTCAACGGGTCCGTGACTCTGGAGGCCATCGACGCACCGCTCGTGCGCCGCAGTGACGTCGTCGTCGTGGGCGGAGGCCCGGCGGGTGTCAGCGCCGCGGTCGCCGCCGCGCGGGCCGGTGCCGACGTGACGCTCCTGGAGCGCTACGCCGCACTCGGTGGCCTCGCCTCCGGCGGTATGGTCCTGGTGCTCGACGACATGTGCAACGCCGATGAGATCACCGTGACCGGGGTGGTGGACGAATACGTCGAGCGCATGGCCGCCATGGACCTGGCCGTCTACCCGCCCCCGGAGGAACGGGTCTCCTCGCCCGAGGCATGGGCCAAGTGGAGCCGGTGGGGCGCGTTCGACTTCCACTCCCACGCCAGTCCCAAGCCCATCTGCTACGCCGTCGCTTTCGACCCGGACGGCTGGAAGCGGGTCTCCAACGACCTGGTGCGCGAGAGCGGCGTCCACCTGCGCCTGCACAGCTGGTTCTCCCGGCCGGTGGTCCAGGACGGCGCGATCAAGGGCGTGGTGTGCGAGACCAAGGCGGGCCCACAGGCCGTCCTCGGTGATGTCGTCATCGACACCAGTGGCGACATCGACGTGGCCTCGCGCGCCGGAGCCCCCTTCACCGAGGGCCGCTACATCGTCACCCTCGTCTCCCGCCTCGGAGGTGTGGACACCGACGCGGCGCAGCGCTTCGAGACCGAGAACCCCCGTGAGTTCCGGGCCGTCAACCGCAAGATCAAGCGCATGTTGGGGGGCGCCTGGGACCTGTGGTGGCTCAAGACCCCGGTTCCGGGCGTCGTGTGGTGCAACTGCCCGCATCTGACCGGTTACGACGGCGCCGACCCGACCTCCCTGACCGAGGCGGAGTTCGACGCCAGGGCGCGGATGGGAGCCGTGGTGGAGTACGCCAGGCAGTACCTCCCCGGCTTCGAGGACTGCTATCTGCTCGACGTCGCCGAGCAGATGGGCGTCCGGCAGACCCGGCTGCTCGACGGGGAGTACGTCGTCACCAAGGACGACATCGTCTCGCGCCGCCACTTTCCCGACACCGTCGCCCGCGGCCGTGACTACTACTACCCCTATCGCTCGTTCGTTCCGCGGAGCGTCGACCAGCTCCTCGTCGCCGGACGGCACTACTCCGCCACGCCGGACGCCCAGCGGATGTCCCGGGAGATCCCACCCTGCATGGCGATGGGCCAGGCCACGGGTATCGCCGCGAGCATCGCGGCCGACCGCGGCATCCTCGTCCGCGACGTACCGGTGGGGGACGTCCGGAAGCTGATGCGCGAACAGGGTGCCGACCCGGGCGACATCCCCTCGGAGAACGCCACGATCGACGAGACGAACAGCGAGGCGGCCGCATGACCACGCGACGGCTCCCGCTCGACGGCGTGGTCGTCGTCGACTTCACCCAGGTGTACGCCGGTCCCTCCTGCACCCAGATGCTCGGCGACTTCGGCGCGGACGTGATCAAGATCGAGCGCCCCGGCACCGGCGATCTGTCCCGCACCTCCTTCCCCGACGAAGCGGGTCTCGACAACCCCGTCTTCTGGAGCATCAACCGCAACAAGCGCAGCGTCAGCCTCGACACCCGAACCGAGGAGGGCAAACAGGCGGTGCTCGACCTCGTCGCCCGCGCCGACGTGGTGACCTCCAACTTCCGGGCCGGCGTCATGGACCGGATCGGCTTCGGCTACGAGGCGCTGCGTGCCGTCAACCCCCGCGTCATCTGGGCCTCCGCGACCGGATTCGGGGAGAAGGGCCCGTACGCCCACAAGGGCGGCCAGGACATCCTGACGCAGGCGTACACCGGCGTCATGTGGCGCAGGGCCTCCGACGACACTCCGGTCAGCATCTATCCCACCAGCCTGTGCGACTACACCACGGGCATGCACATGGTGCAGGGCATCCTCCTGGCGCTGCTCCACCGGGAACGCACCGGGGAGGGGCAGAAGGTGGAGATCGCGATGTACGACTCCATCCTCCATATGCAGATGCAGGAGGCGGCCACCCGGATGAACCGGGGCGCGGAGATCAACTGGGCCGCGATGCCGCTCACCGGGGCGTTTCAGACGACCGATGGCGCCGTGGTCATGGTCGGGGCGTTCAAACAGAACCCGCTCCGGGACATCTGCGCCGCCCTGGAGATCGGCGAGGACCTTTCGCTCCGCCCGGAGTACGCCACCCCGGAGGGACAGCAGCGGCACCGCCCCGAGCTGCGGCGGCTGTTCGCCGAGCGGTTCGCCACCGGGACCACCGCCCACTGGATGAAGCGGCTGGAGGCACAGGACCTGCTGTGCGCGCCCGTGCGCACCATGGAGGAGGCGCTCCACGATGAACAGACCATCGTCAACGGCATGATCGTCGAGATGGAGCACCCCGCCGAGGGCTCGGTGCGGGTCCTGGGCAATCCGGTGCATCTGTCCGCCACCCCGGCCGAGGTGCGCAGGGTGCCTCCGGGGCTCGGGGCCCACGGTGACGAGGTGCTGGGCGAGGCCGGTTACGACGCGGCCCGGCTGCGTGCCCTGCGCGAGGCGGGGGTGCTGCGATGAGCGGCGACGAGGCGGTGCGCGACGAGGTGCGCTGCGTAAGGGAGCACGACGGGCGGGTGGCGCGTGTCGTCATCGACCGTTCCCGGGTCCTCAACGCCGTGGACCGGGCCACCACCGAGCGGCTGAAGGAGATCTGGGCCGGGATCGAGGCCGACCGCGACATCCGGGCGGTCGTCGTCACCGGGGCGGGCGAGCGGGCGTTCTCCACCGGGGCCGACATGTCGGCGGGCGCGACAGCGAAGAGCGGTCTGGAGTACTGGGCCGGGCTGGACCCCGATGGCTTCGGGGCCTTGAGCCTGCGCGAGACCCTCGATGTCCCGGTCATCGCGAGGGTCAACGGCTATGCCCTGGGCGGTGGCATGGAGATGGTGCTGGGCTGCGACATCGTGATCGCCGCCGAACACGCGCGGTTCGGCCTCACCGAGCCCAGGGTCGGGCGGATCCCCCTCGACGGAGGGGTGTTCCGGCTCATGGAGCGGGTTCCGCACACCCAGGCCATGGGACTGCTGCTCACCGGCCGCAAGGTCCCGGCCGCGGAGATGTACCGGATGGGCCTGGTGAACGAGGTCGTGCCCGGGGAGCGGCTCGATGAGGCCGTGGACCGCTGGCTCGCCGAGGTGCTGGCCTGCTCGCCGGTGTCCCTGCGCGCGATCAAGCAGATGGCACGCGCCGGGACCGGGCTCACCGCCCGTCAGGCGCACGCGCTACGGCTGCCCGCGCTGATGGACGCGGTGGACAGCGAGGACGCGGCGGAGGGCGTACGCGCCTTCCAGGAGAAGCGGCCGCCCGTCTGGCCCGGCCGCTGAACCCGGCCCCGATCGAATGCCACCGCCACCGCCACCGCCACCGGAACGGCCCGAACAGCCCGAACAGCGAGGAGACAGCCCATGTCCACCCCACCGCGGCCACTGCCGCCCGGCGTCTGGGGCGTCGTGGCGACGCCCTTCGCCGGTTCGACCCTCGACATCGATGAATCGGCCCTGGCCCGGCTGGTCGAGCACTACGCGGAGCTCGGTGTCACCGGGCTGACCGTGCTCGGTGTCTTCGGCGAGGCCGCGCGGCTCTCCCTCCCCGAGCGCCGGGCCGTCCTGGAGGTCGTCCGCGACAGCGTCGAGCTGCCGCTGGTGGTCGGGGCCACCGGTCTGTCCACCGCGCCGGTCGTCGAGGAGGCCGAGCTGATCGGCGAGGTGCTGGGCGACCGGGTCGCCGGGCTGATGACGCAGGTGAACTCCCCGCGCCCGGAGACGGTCGCGGCCCATTTCAACGCCGTGCACGAGGCCACCGGGCTCGGGCTCGTCATCCAGGACTACCCGGCGGCCAGCGGGGTCGCCATCCGCCCCGGGGACCTGGCCACCGTCGTGCGCCGGGTGCCGTCGGCGGTCGCGGTGAAGGCGGAGGCGCCACCGACGCCCGCCGTCATCGGCCTCCTGGCGGAACGGACCGACATCCCCGTCTTCGGCGGGCTCGGCGGGCTCGGCCTGCTGGACGAGCTGGCCGCGGGGGCCGCCGGGGCGATGACCGGCTTCTCGGCACCCGAAGGGCTGATCGCCTGCGTCGACGCCCACCGGTCCGGTGGGTACGAAGCGGCGCGCGAGGCGTATCTGCCGTATCTGCCGCTGGTCAACTTCGAGGCGCAGGCGGGGATCGGGCTCGCGCTGCGCAAGGAGGCGCTTCGGCAGCGCGGCCTGATCATGGAGGCCGGGGTCCGGCCCCCCGCACGTGCGCTCCCCGAGAGCCTCGTCCCCCAGCTCCTCCGGCATCTCACCGCGCTGCCCCCGGCGCGGCGCGTACCGCAAGGGGCACGCTGATGGATCTGGGGCTGGCGGGACGTACCGCCGTGGTCGCCGCGTCCACCGGAGGGCTCGGCCGCGCGGTGGCGGAGGCGCTGGCCGCCGAGGGGACACGGGTGGTGGTCTCCGGCAGGCGCGGGGACGTCGCCAAGGGGGTGGCCGCCGGGCTGCCCGAAGCGATCGGTGTCGAGGTGGACCTCACCGCGCCGGGCGGCCCGCGCACCCTCATGGACGCGGCGTACGCGGCGTACGGGCACGTGGACATCCTCGTCCTCAACGGTCCCGGCCCCGCACCCGGCCCGGCGGCGGACGTGGGCGCCACCGAGCTGGCCGGGGCGGCGGAGAGTCTGCTGCTCGCGCAGGCGCGCCTGGTGGCGGCCGCGCTGCCCGCGATGCGTGAACGTGGCTGGGGCAGGATTCTGGCGATCGGTTCCAGCGGTGTCACCGCGCCGCTGCCGGGCCTCGCCCTGTCCAACGCGGGCCGGGCGGCACTGGCCGGTTATCTCAAGACGCTGGCCGCGGAGACCGCCGCGGACGGGGTGACCGTCAACCTGCTGCTGCCGGGCCGGATCGCCACCGACCGGGTCGCCCGGTTGGACGCGGCCAAGGCCGAACGGGAGGGGCGCACCGCCGAAGAGGTGGCGGCCGCCTCGCGCGCCACGATCCCGGCCGGACGGTACGGCACCACCGAGGAGTTCGGCGCCGTGGCCGCTTTCCTGTGCGGGGCGCCCGCCTCGTATCTGACCGGTACCGCCGTGCGCTGCGACGGCGGTCTGGTGCGCAGTCTGTGATCCGCGGCGCGATGAACCGAGAGGCACACCGATGACCCAGTCCACCACTTCGCGGATAGCCAACCACATCGCCGGTTCGGCGGTGGGGGTACCCACGGTCGAGCGCCGCAACCCCGCGGATCCCGCCGACCTCGTGGCGGTGACCCCCGCCTCCGACGCGGCCGCGGTGGCCGATGCGGTCACGGCCGCCGAGGGGGCGCAGCCCGGCTGGGCCGCGCTGCCCGCCCCGGCGCGGGGCGCCGTCCTGATGGACGCGGCCGAGATCCTGCGCGGCCGGCACGAGGCGGTGGCCCGCGACCTGACCAGGGAGGAGGGCAAGACCCTGGCCGAGGCGCGCGGCGAGGTGCGGCGCGCCATCGACGTGCTGCGCTACTTCGGTGCCGCGGGCTGGCGGCTCGGCGGGCAGACTTTCCCCAGCGCCACACCCGATACGACGGTGCACACCCGGCTGGAACCGATGGGGGTGGCCGGGCTGATCACCCCGTGGAACTTCCCCATCGCCATCCCCGCCTGGAAGATGGCACCCGCCCTGGTGAGCGGGAACAGCGTGGTCATCAAGCCCGCCGAGCTGACCCCGGTGTCGGTGCGCCATCTCACGACGGCCCTGGCCGAGGCGGGGCTGCCGCCCGGGGTGCTGAACGTGGTGCACGGCAAGGGGTCGGTGGTGGGCGAGGCGCTGGTCGCCGACCCGCGGGTGGCGGCGGTCTCCTTCACCGGCTCCACCGGTGTGGGCAACCGGATCCGTGAGACGGTCGAGCGCCGTCACGGCCGGGTCCAGTTGGAGATGGGCGGCAAGAACGCCGTGGTGGTGCTGGACGACGCCGATGTGAAGGAGGCCGCCGCGCTGGCGGCCGCAGGGGGCTTCGGCCTCACCGGGCAGGCGTGCACGGCCTCTTCGCGGATCATCTGCACCCCGGGGGTGCATGACGCGTTCGTCGAGGCGCTGGCCGAACAGGCCGCCCGCTACCGGCCGGGCGACGGGCTCGCGGCGGGGACGGCGATGGGCCCCGTGGTCAGCGCCTCTCAACTGGAGACGGATGTGGCGGCGGTGGAGCGGGCGCGGGCCGAGGGCGCCACCGTCGTGGCGGGCGGAGAGGCCCCGGACGGGCTGTTCCTGGCACCGACGGTGCTCGCGGGGGTCGGCCCCGGCCATTCCTCGGCCCGGGACGAGATCTTCGGCCCGGTGGTGGCGGTGCTCCCGGCCGAGGGCCTGGACGAGGCGATCAGTCTGGTCAACGATTCGGCGTACGGCCTCGCGGCAAGTATCTGCACCCGGGATCTGGCGGCCGCACAGCGTTTCGTGGCACGGGTGCGGGCAGGGGTCGTCAAGGTCAACCGTCCCACGACCGGGCTCGATTTGAACGTCCCGTTCGGCGGGGTCAAGGACTCCTCCACCAATACCTTCCGGGAACAGGGTCCGACCGCCGTGGAGTTCTTCACCTGGTCGAAATCCGTCTATCTCGGGTGGTGAGTTTCACCGCCGTAAACAATGCCGTTCGAGAACGTTCCTCCATTGCCGACCCGAAGAAATGCTGATGTAGTGAAGGAAGCCATAGGAAGCAGCAGTTCCGCTTCGTTGTTTCCGCCTCCGGAATTGAGGTAGTCATGAGCGACAAGGTATCCCGACGGAGATTCCTCGCGGTCGGCGGCGGTCTCGCCGTGGGCGGATTCGTCACGGCCTGCGGCGGTGGGCCCGGCGGAGCGGGCGGCACCGCGAAGTACCAGATCGCCTGGACGGGTGACAACGGCGTTCTCGGCGAGGTCGTCGCCGAAGCGAAGGGCTGGTACAAGGAGGCCGGGGTCAAGCTCACCTTCCAGCCCGGCGGCCCCAATGTGAACGGTGTGACGCTGGTCTCCGGCGGCGCCGCGACCTTCGGCCAGAACGCGTCCAGCCCCGCCGTCATGATGGCGCGCTCCCAGGGGCAGCCGGTGCGCGCGTTCGCCGTGGGCGTGCAGCAGCATCCGCTGGCCTACATCTCCCTGCCCGGCAATCCGGTCAGAAAGCCGGAGGACTTCATCGGCAAGACCGTCGGCATACAGGCGGGCGGCGATGTGATTCTCTACGCGGTGCTGGCGGCGAACAACATCGATAAATCCAAGGTCAAGGTCCAGGTGGTCGGATCCGACTTCACTCCGCTCAAGCGCGGAAAGGTCGATGCCATGGCGGGCTGGATCACCAACCTCGAGGCGTTCTCCATCCTGGACGAATACGAAACGCTACGGGTGTGGGACTCGGGCGTGCATCTCTACGGCAATGTATATTTCGCCACCGACTCGACGATAGAGAAGCGTCCGAAAATGCTCCAGGGATTCGTGGAGGCGACCGCCCGTGGCTATGAATACGCCCATGGGCATCTCGACGAGGCCGTCGATCTGCTGGTGAAGAAGTATCCAGGACTGAAGAAGGAATCCCAGTTCAAGGCCAGCGAGGTGCTGATGAAGCTCATCTTCACCGAAGCCACCGCCAAGGACGGATGGGGCGCCATGAGCAGGGACCTCTGGCAGCGGCAGATCAGCCAGTACACACAGCTCAAGCAGTTCACGTCCAAGCCGCCGACCGTGGACAAGGTCATGACGACCGACGTTCTGCGGGCCACGGCGGCATCCCGACCCAAGCTCGGCTGACCACCTCCGAGGGAGGAACTCCCGTGACAGCCAAGACAGCCATGGCAACTGGATCAGCGACCGCGGCGGACTCCGTGGAGTCCGCGGACTCCACGACGACAACGCCGGACGGGGCCGAACCCCGGAACAGCGTCGAACTGGAGAACATCACGGTCACCTTCGCCACCGAACGCGGGGAGGTGACCGCCCTGCGCGACATCAGCCTCGCCGTCGAGAACGGCGGCTTCGTCTCGCTCCTGGGACCGTCCGGATGCGGCAAGTCCACGCTGCTGCGCGTGGTGGCGGATCTGCTCTCCCCCACCGCGGGCACCGTCGCGGTGCTCGGCACCTCGGCCCACCAAGCGCGCACCTCCCGCCGACTGGGGTTCGTCTTCCAGGACTCGGCGCTGCTCCCCTGGCGCACCGCGGTGGAGAACGTCCGGCTGCCGCTCCAGGTCGGCGGCGGCACCAAAGCCGTACCGGACGCGGCGGACTCCCCGTCCCCCGAGGAACTGCTGGCGCTGGTGGGTCTCGCGGGGCGGGAGAACGCCTATCCGCATGAACTGTCCGGCGGAATGCGCCAGCGCGTCTCGATCGCCCGCGCGCTGGTGTGCCGACCGCGAGTGCTGCTGATGGACGAGCCCTTCGGCGCCCTGGACGAGATCACCCGCGACCGGCTCAACGAGGAGCTGCTGCGCATCTGGGAGTCGACCGGGACCACCATCCTCTTCGTCACCCACAGCATCGCCGAAGCCGTGTTCATGTCGCAGCGGGTCCTGGTGCTCTCCGCCCATCCGGGGCGGGTCCGCGAGCTGGTCCCGGTGGACCTGCCGTATCCGCGCACCCTCGACGTCCGCGAGACCCCCGAGTTCACCACGCTCGCCGCCCGCCTTCGCCGCCTGCTGGAGGACTGCTGATGTCGACCGCCACCACCTCGACGCCGTCGGCGGCCGAGGACCCCGATGTGAAGTCCGCCGGGCGCGGGCGAGGTTCCGTCCGTGGCGGCGCCCGTCCGCTCCGCGCGCTGCTGCCGGTGTCCGCGGCGCTCGTCCTGGTCGCTCTGTGGGAGCTCGGCTGTCGCGTCTTCTCGGTGCCCCAGTACGTGCTGCCGATGCCCTCGGACATCTGGGGCTCCCTCAACGACGACTCGGCCCTGCTGATGGACAACGCCTGGCCGACCATCGTCGAATCCGCCCTGGGCTTCGCGGTGGGCAACGCGGTGGCGGTGCTGCTGGCCGTCGTCTTCGTCCACTACCGGCCGGTGGAGCGGGCCCTGATGCCCGTCGCGCTGTTCATCCGCACCATCCCCATCGTGGCCATCGCGCCCGTC
The DNA here is from genome assembly GCF_014712245.1 of Streptomyces sp. 5-10. Lineage (NCBI taxonomy): Bacteria > Bacillati > Actinomycetota > Actinomycetes > Kitasatosporales > Streptomycetaceae > Streptomyces > Streptomyces sp. 5-10. The sequence goes on along the minus strand of NZ_JACVYG010000056.1, from coordinate 54,740 downwards.
CTCGTCATCATGATGGGCAACGGCTATGCCCCGAAGGTGGCCATCGGCGCGCTGATCTCCTTCTTCCCCACGCTGGTCAACATGGTGCGCGGGCTCCAGGCGGTGGACAAGCAGTCGCTGGAGCTGCTGCGAGTGCTGTCCGCCTCCCCGTGGGAGGTCCTGTTCAAGGTGCGGATGTACGCCTCGCTGCCCTATCTCTTCTCCTCACTGAAGATCGCCACCGGCAACTGTGTGATCGGGGCGATCGTGGCCGAGTGGATCGGCTCCCAGCAGGGACTCGGCTATCTCATCATCCAGACCACCTACAACTTCAACACCCCGCAGCTGTACGCCGTGATGGTCATCGCCTCCGCCATCGCGATCGTCTTCTACGCGCTGGTCGGCACGGCGGAGCGGCTGACGGTGCGCTGGGAGGCCAAGGCTCCCTGATGGAACGCAGACCATTGATCGCGGCCGACTTCCGGGCCCTGCCGAAGGCCGAACTGCATCTGCACACCGAGGCCGCGATGCGTCCGGACACCGCGCGGGAGTTCGCCGAGCGGTACGGACTGCCGTTGCCGCCGCTGAGCGACGCGTATCCGACCTGGCCGGAGTTCAACCGCGCCTATGAGAGCTGCCGCGCGCTGGTGGGTTCGCTCGACGATCTGCGCCGAGTGGTCGGGGAGGTCTTCGACGCGGCCCCGGACGCCGGCGTCGTCTGGACGGAGCTCCATCTGGGCCCGCATCTCTACCAGGGCCGGCTGGGCCCGCCCGAGGCCCTGGTGGAGGCCGCGCTGGACGGCCTGGCCGCGGGGCGCGGCGACGGCGGCATGATCCTGGGGGTCGGGCGCGACCGGAGCCCGGTGGACGCGGCCGAGGTGGCCGCGCTCGCGGTCCGCCACCGCGACCGCGGCATCGTGGCGATGGGCCTGACCGGAAACGAGGCGGGCCACCCCGCCGACGACTTCGCCGGGGCGTTCCGCATCGCGCGCGAGGGAGGGCTCGCGGTGGTCCCGCACGCCGGGGAGAGCGGCCCCGCCTCGAGCGTGCGCAACACCGTGGACCTCCTCACTCCGGATCGGGTGTGCCACGGCGTACGCGCCGTCGAGGATCCCGGCCTCGTCCGTGAGCTGGCCGAGCGGCGCATCTGCCTGGACCTCGCCCTCACCGGCAACGTCATGCTGAAGGCGGTCGAGTCGGCCACGGCCCATCCACTGCCGGCCCTGGTCCGCGCGGGCGTCCCGGTGACGCTGAACAGCGACGCGCCGTATCTGTACGGCATCGGCATCCTCGACGAGTACGCCACGGCGCACAGCCGCTACGGCCTGAGCGCCACCGACCTCGCCCGGATCGCCGCGGACTCGCTCCGCTTCGCGGCCGCCGGGCCGGATCTCGCGGCCCGGATGCGGGACCGGATCGACGCCTGGGCGGCCCACCACGGTCGACCGCCGGGATGACCTAGGTGTGCTGTCCGGACAGCACACCTAGAGCGTCTGACGCCGCACCAGCTCGTGCAGCTTGCCGCCCGGGATGGCCATCAGCTCGGCCGGGGCGCCCTGCTCCACGATCCGGCCGTCCTCCATGACCAGCACCCGGTCGGCGTCCATGACGGTCGACAGCCGGTGTGCGATCACCAGCCGGCTGGCGTTGAGCCGGCGGGTGCTTTCGATGACGATGCGCTGGGTCTCGTTGTCCAGGGCGCTGGTGGCCTCGTCGAAGAAGAGGATGCGCGGACGGCGGATGAGGGCCTGGGCGATCATCAGCCGCTGCCGCTGGCCGCCGGAGATGGCGCCGCTGCCGGAGATCATGGTCTGGAGCCCCATGGGCATCTGCCGGATGTCCTCGGCCAGTCCCGCCAGTTCGGCGGCCTCCATGGCCTCCTCGGGGGTGTACGGCTCGGCGCCGCGGATGCAGTCGAGGATCGTACCGCCGAGCGGCTGGGCGTTCTGGAGGACCACCCCGCACTGGCGGCGCACGGCCGCCTGGTCGAGGGCGGCGAGGTCCTGGCCGTCGTAGAGCACACTGCCGGACACCGGCCGTTCGAAGCCGATGAGCAACCGCAGCAGGGTCGACTTGCCGCAGCCGCTCGGGCCGACGACGGCCACGAACTCGCCCGGCCGGATCTCCAGCGAGACATTGTCGAGCACCAGCGGCCCGTCGTCGCCGTAGCGGAAGGTGAGGTCGCGGGCCCGGAGGTCACCGGAGAGCCGCCCCGGCTGGGCGCTGCCGCCGCGCACCTCGGGCGGCTCGTCCAGGATCGGCTTGACCTGCTCGAACATGGGCAGGACGGCCACCACCGAGACCAGGGAGTTGGTGAGCTGCGTGAGGGAGGTGAGCAGCATGGTCACCGAGGTGTTGAAGGTCAGGAAGGCGCCCGCCGACATGCTCCCCCGCGCCGGACCGGCCAGCAGCATGAACACGGCGAGGGAGACCAGCGGGAGGTAGACGGAGTCCAGCACCTGGGTGAGGTTCTTGATGCGCCCGGTGCGCTGGTGCAGATCGCGGGAGTGGGCGAAGCCACGGGCCCAGGCCGCGTAGGCGAAGTTCTCGGCCGCGGCGACCCGCAGCTTGGGCAGGCCGCGCAGGGTCTGGAACGCCTGGTTGTTGAGCTTGTTCTCGCTCTCCACCAGCCGTCGCTGCCAGCGCACCTGCCACAGCCCCATCCCGAGGAAGACCCCGGAGACCACCAGCAGTACGGCGACCACCGCGAGCGCCAGTGAGGCGCTGTAGTACAGCAGCAGGGCGAGGTTCATCACGCCCACGGTGCCGGCCTGGAGGATCGTCGGGGCGATCCCGGACATCACCCGGCGCATGGTGCTGATGCCCAGGGCCGCGCTGGCCAGTTCGCCGGTGGAGCGCTGGGCGAAGAAGGTGGTGGGCAGCCGCAGCAGCCGGTCCCACACCGCGGGCTGGAGGGTGGACTCCAGCCGCCCCTCGAGCCGCAGCAGGGTCAGGTTCTGCAGCAGCATGAAGGCGGCCGCCACGACGCCGGCGACGATCAGGGCCAGGGAGATCTGGACGATGGGGCTCTTCTCGGCGCGGGGCACGAAGCCGCCCAGCACCTGGCCGGTGGCGAGCGGCACCAGGGCGCCGAGCGCCACCGTCACCAGCCCGCCGATGAGGAGGTTGCGGACGTCCCCGGCGGCGCCGCGCACGCTGAAGCGCATCAGCCGCCACACCGTCATCGGCCGGTCGGGCAGCGGGCGGTAGAACATCACGCCCCGCGGCTCGAACTCCTCCGCGTTGCCGCCGCCCACCCGGATCCGCAGGCCGGAGGCGGGGTTGACCGCCTCGTACCGGCCGCGCCGCCACAGCAGCGCCACCGGGGCCCCGGACTTGGCGCGGTAGCCCACCAGCGGTCCGGCGTCCTCCCGCCACCACTGGCCCTCGAGACGGACGGCGCGGGTGCGGATCCGGGCGTGGGCGGCGATGCGCTCCACCGGGTCCGTACGGTCGTCGGTGGCGTGGCCCCTGGGCGGCTCGGGCAGGGTGATCCCGGCGGCCTCCGCCACGGCGCGGCACACCGCGTGCACGGCGTCGTCGGTGCTCTCCTCCGACGGCCGCCGGTCCCGTCGCGGCCCTCCGATGGAGGCGATCAGCGCCTGGTCGGCGCGGGTGCGCACGGCCTCGCCGGCCCGGATACCGGCCGCCGTACGGTCCGCGTGGGCCCGCTCCATGGTCTCGATCCAGCGGTCCACGGCGGTGCCGAGGCGGTACTGCTGGTTGACCATCCGCTGCCACAGCGCGCCGTCGATCAGCAGGTCACCGGCGGCCTGCGCGCTGTACTCGGCGCCGTAAGCCACACTGCCGGGCGGCACCGGAAGCCAGAGCAGGTCCTCGTCGGCCGCCTCCGCCTCGGGCGCGGCCCCGCCGTCCAGGGGGGCCTGGAAGAGGACGCCGAGGCTGCGGCTCACCCCGAGCGCCACGGCGTGCTCCAGCGGGGTGGGCGGGGTGTCCTGGAATCCGCCGCCCCCGTACATGGCGTACGGATCGCCGGCTTGAGCCGTGCCGTACGCGTCAAAGCCTTCCGGCCGGTACAGCTCGCGCAGCGGGATGCGGCGCACCAGGCAGTCCTGCGAGGGGCGGCCCAGCAGGGTGTGGCGCGGCCCCTCGACCGGGCCGGGGAGCGCCGCGCCGGTCTCCAGGCGGCCGAGGAAGTGCCACTGCCCCTCCTCGGCGGCGTCCACCGCGAACAGGTCGAGGGCGCCGCCGACGACGAGCCAGAGCACCTGCGGGCCCTCCAGCGGGAGGCTGCGCAGCCCGGCGCAGTCGACGGGCGTGCCGAGGGCGCCCAGCGCCTGGACCACCGCGTCGCCGCCGTCCGTGGCCACCGCCGCGGCCGGGTGAACGGACGCCATGTCAGTGCTCCTTCATCAGCTCGGCGTACGGGCCTGAAGCGGCGGCGAGGTCCTCGTGCCGCCCGCGTTCGACGACCGTGCCGCGGTTCAGGACGAGGATCTCGTCGCTGTCCCGCACGGTGCTGAGCCGGTGGGCGATCACCACACACGCACAGCCGCGACGGCGCAGGTTGTCCATGACGAGCTGCTCGGTCCGCGCGTCCAGGGCGCTGGTGACCTCGTCCAGCACCAGCACGCTGGGGCGGCGCACCAGGGCGCGGGCGATCTCCAGCCGCTGCCGCTGGCCGCCGGAGAAGTTGCGGCCGTCCTGCTCCACCCGGCAGTGGATCCCCTCCGGGCGCCGTGCGATCACATCGTCGTAGAGTGCGGCGTCCCGCAGGGCCTCGACCACCGCCTCGTCCGGGATCGACGGGTCCCACAGCGCCACGTTGTCCCGCACGGTCCCCTCGAACAGGAAGATCTCCTGGTCGACGAAGGAGACGGAGGCGGCCAGGGCGCCGCGGGGGATGTCCTCCAGCCGCTGTCCGTCGATGCGGATGACCCCCTCCCAGGGGGTGTAGAGGCCGGAGACGAGCCGGGAGACGGTGGACTTGCCGCTGCCGGAGGCGCCGACCAGCGCCACCTGCCGGCCGGGGCCGACGGACAGCGAGAAGTCGCGCAGCAGCGGCTCGTCCAGCGGGTTGTAGCCGAAGGTGATGTTCTCCAGGGTCACCTGCCCGGTCAGCCGGCGGGTGTCCTCGCGCGGCTCGTCGCGGGTGTAGAGCGAGTCCACCGGGAAGTTCTCCACGTCCTTGAGCCGGGCCACGTCGGCGGAGAAGTCCTGGATGCGCCCGGCCACCGAGTTGAGCCGGGTGATGGGCGCGGTGAAGCGGGTCACCAGCGCCTGGAAGGCCACCAGCAGGCCGATGGAGATGTGGCCCTCGACGGCCCGCAGCCCGCCGATCCAGAGGATGAGGGCGCTGTTGAACGTGGCGAGGGTGGGGGCGACCACGGCCAGTACGGAGCTCGGCACGCCGAGGCGCTGCTGCTCCTCCAGGGTGACGGCGTGCTGACCGGCCCAGCGGCGGAAGTAGCCCGCCTCGCCGCCGGTGGCCTTCACCGTCTCGATGAGCTGGAGACCGGTGTACGAGGTGGTGGTCAGCCGCGCGGTGTCGGCCCGCAGCTTCTGGGTCCTGGTGGCCCGCAGCCGCACCACCACCCGTATCGCCACCACGTTCAGCAGCGCCAACCCGACGCCGATGACGGTGAGTTGGGGGTCGTAGGTCCACAGCAGCACGGCGTAGAGCACCACGACGACCCCGTCGACGGCCGCGGCGGCCAGATCGCGGGCGAGCGTCTCGGCGACGGTGTCGTTGGAGCGCAGCCGCTGGACCAGGTCGGCCGGGCTGCGCTGGGCGAAGAAGGTGACGGGCAGCCGCAGCAGATGGCGTAGGAACCGCGCGCTGCTGAGGGTGGAGGAGATGATGCGCCCGCGCAGCAGGTTCGCCTGCTGCACACCGGTGAGCACGGCGGTGAGGAACACCGCCACGGCCATCGACGCGAACAGCGGCTGAAGCGTCGAGTCCTGGCCGGCGATCAGGAAGGTGTCGATGAAGGTGCGGCTGAGCGCCGGGACCGCGGCCCCCACCGCCACCAGCAACAGGCTGGCCAGCAGCGACGCGAGCAGGGTGCCGGTGGTGCCGCGCATGCGCGGGGGCAGGGCGCCCAGCACCCCCGGGCGGCGCCCGCCCCGGCGGAAGGACTCCTCGGGTTCGAAGACCAGGACCACACCGGTGAAGCTGGTGTCGAACTCCTCGATGGGGACGAAGCGGCGCCCCTTGTCGGGGTCGTTGATGTGCACGCCGCGCTTGCCGAACCGCCGCCCCATGCCGTCGTAGACGACGTAGTGGTTGAACTCCCAGAACAGGATGGCCGGGGCCTGGACCTCCACCAGGGCCTCGGGCTCCATCTGCATGCCCTTGGCGCGCAGACCGTAGCTCCGTGCGGCCTTGAGCAGATTGCTGGCGCGCGAGCCGTCCCGGGAGACACCGCAGGCGATCCGCAGCTCCTCCAGCGGCACATGGCGCCCGTAGTGTCCGAGCACCATGGCGAGCGACGCCGCACCGCACTCCAGGGCCTCCATCTGGAGGACGGTGGGGGTGCGTACGGTACGGCGCCGGGGCTTCCTCGGCCCGGCGCCGCCACGCGGGGCGCGCCGCCGTCCGCGGGCCGGCTGGGGGCGGCGTGCCCCGCTGCTTCCGGCGGGTGCGGGCCGGGGCGGTCCGGCCTCGTTCGTCGCGGTCACGGGAGCAGCCAATCGATGGGGTGCTGGGCGTCCAGGTGGACGGTGCCGTCGGTCAGGGTCATGGAGCCGAGGGCGAACGGCGGACCCTCGGGGGACGACCAGCGGTAGCCGGAGCGGGTGCCGCGCTCGCGGTCGAGGCGCACCTGGACGGCGACCGGCGGGCCCTGCTTGGAGAACTCCTCGCCGAGTTGCTCACTGCCGAGGTAGGAGCCGATCTGCTGGCTGGACTGGGCGGTCCGGCCCACGGCCCGCACCTCGCCGCGGAGCACACCGTAGGTCTGCGTCGGCGCGGACTGCACACTGAGGTCGACCGAGGCGCCCACCCGCACCGAGGCCGCCCGGTTCGCGGGGACGTACAGGGTCGCGACCAGAGGGTCGTCGGAGTGGCGGACCCGCTCCACGGAGGCCACGTTCGCGCCGGTGTTCAGCACGGAGCCGATCGAGGCGGAGAGGGTGGTGAGCCGGCCGGCGGCGATGGTGCGCACGACGGTGGTACCACGGGTGGTGCGGACCTTCAGCAGGGGCGCGCCCGCCGGGAGGGTGCTGCCCTCCTGTGCGAGGACGGAGGTCACCTGGCCCGCGATCGGGCTCTGCAGCACATAGCTGCCCTGCCCGTGGGTGAGGATCCCGGTGGCGTCGAGGGTGTTGGACACGGTGCCCGTGACGGCCCATACGGCGGCCCCGGCCATGACCACCACCGTGACCGCCAGCGCCAGCCATCCCTGGGGGCGGGCGTAGCGCACCGGCAGGTCGATGTCCTCTGCCGACTGCGCCTTGGAGAGTGCCTGCTGGCGGAACTGCACGAGAGTGTTTCCTCAACCGCGAAGGGAGTGATCCAAAAGGGCGCCGTGGACCGCCGAGTGCCCCGGACCAGGCAGGCCCGGGGCACAGGGAAGGCGGTGTGTCAGCCTCAGAGGCTGCCGACGACCCCACCGACGATGCCGGTGGTGTTCAGGCCGGTGAGACCGTCAACCGTGCCGGTGGCGGTGCCGACGGCGCCGGTCACCGGGCCGGTGACGGTGTCGACGGTGCCGAGGACGTCGCCCACCGGGTTGCCGATCCCGCCGGCCACGTTGTCCAGCTCGGCGTCGGAGATCTCCTGGGTCGCGACCTTGGGCGCGTTGTTCATTGTTGCGTCTCCCTTGGGTGACTGTCTCGTTGAGCTTGCACCAGCGCGTGGCAGCCGAGGGGAATCGGCTCCCGTGGCATGGTCACGGGGCTCCGGGAGGAACCGGGGATCCGTGGATGCCGAGCGCGGATTGGGATGTAATCACGGGGCTCGCCACGCTGCGAATCAGCCACGGTCCGGAACCGGGCATTCCGCCACTTTCCGATCACACGACGGGCACAAGCGCGCACCTCATCGTCGCCGTTCCCTCACAGAAAGGTCACCGAACTCACCCGGCACCGCGCCCCTTCTGCGAGGTGACGCGCGTCATGTCGGACCCGACCGCCACGACTGGGGCCGAGGTGGCACACGGGCCGGGGCGTACACATGGCATCTGTGTAACAGGTGTGCCGATCACTTGAAGACCGGGCGAACGAAGCGACATGCGGCGCCGGGCGGCACGGGAATGCGACATGTGCGACTTCAAGCCACCCGGCCCTCCTGCGGCACCTCCTCGCCGTCCGGCACCGGTCCGGGCGCCGTGCCGTCGCCGAACGGGCTCCCGCCCAGCTCCTCACGGTGATGCGGCGTCAGCCACCCGGAGAGATCGGGACCGAGCGGAACGATGCGGCGGGGGTTGATGTTGGTGTGCACCTGGTAGTAGTGGCGCTTGATGTGGTCGAAGTCGACGGTGTCCCCGAAACCCGGCGTCTGGAAGAGATCACGGACGTACCCCCACAGCACCGGGTCCTCGCTGAGCTTGTTGCGGTTGCACTTGAAGTGGCCGTGGTACACGGCGTCGAACCGGACCAGCGTGGTGAACAGCCGGATGTCGGCCTCGGTGATGGTGTCGCCGACCAGATAGCGCCGCGTGGCCAGCCGCTCGGACAGCTCGTCGAGGCGGGCGAAGAGCCGCCGGTACGCGTCCTCGTAGGTGTGCTGGTGCTCGGCGAAGCCCGCGCGGTACACGCCGTTGTTCACATCGCGGTAGATGCCCTCCGCCACGTCGTCGATCTCGTCGCGGTGCTCCTCGGGGTACAGGTCCGGGGCGCCCTCGCGGTGGAGGGCGGTCCACTCGGTGGCGAGGTCCAGGGTGATCCGGTGGTAGTCGTTGGTGACCAGTTGGCCACTGGGCACGTCCACCACCGCGGGCACGCTCACGCCGCCCGGATATCCCGTCTCGCGGGCGTCGTACGCCTCGCTGAGGAACCCGATACCCAGCACCGGGTCCCGGTCCCCCGGGTCCAGGGTGAAGCGCCAGCTGCGCTCGTCCTGGATGGGGTCGGTGATGGCCAGCGACAGGGCCGGCTCCAGGCCGAGCAGCCGCCGTGAGACCAGCGCGCGGCTCGCCCAGGGGCAGGCCCGGCTGACCACCAGCCGATAGCGCCCGGCCTCCACCGGCCAGCCGTCCCGGCCGTCGGCGGTGATCCGGTCGGCGAAGTGCGGCGCGGAGCGGCGGAACTCCTCGCGCTCGCGGGGTGTCTCCTGATCAGCGGTGTTCAACGGGACCACCTACCACCTTCCGAAGCGGGAACCGTCGTGGACGGTCCGGGTCACGGGTCGGCCGCCGAGGCTCTGGTGCCACGGGTGACACCTACCCGGTTCCACATCCCGGGAAGGGGTATTCCTCACGGAACGGACCGGGTGGCGATGCGGAACGGGTGGCGCCGGGGCGGCGCTCCAGCGTTCAAGACCGGGGGCGAGGCCACGGGCCAGGGTCGGGGCATGCCTGAAGACAAGGGATGGAAGAGCCCGTACCTCCTGCTCACGGTCACCATGCTGCTGTGGGGCAGCGCCTTCTCCAGCTCCAAGTCGGTGGTGGCCCAGCTGCCGCACACCGTGGCGGCGCTGCTGCGCTTCGGTGGCGGGGCGGTCGCCCTGCTGGCGGCGGTGGCGGTCTTCGGCAAGCCGGCGGCCACCCCGGCCGCGGCCACCCCGGCCGCGGCCACCCCGGCTTCCGCGCGGGGCGGCGGGCGGCGCGCGGCGTTCGCGGGCGTCCTGGGGGTCTTCGCCTACAACGGCTTCTTCTTCTGGGGGCTTTCGCTGGCGCCCTCGCTCGACGCGGGCATCGTCATCCCCGTGCTCAGCCCGGTTCTGACCAGCGCCTTCCTCCTGGTCACCGGCCGTGAGCGGGCCTCCGGGGGGCGGCTGGCGGGGCTCGCCCTCGGGCTCGCCGGGGCGGTGGTGTTCTTCTTCGGCGCGGGCGGCAGCGCACACGGCGGCGCCACCCGGCTCACGGGCGATCTGCTGTATCTGCTCAGCGCGGTGTGCTGGGCCGCGTACACGCTCATCGGGCCCCGGGTGCTGGCCGGGATCGACCCGCTGCGCGCCACGACGTACGCGACGTGTGCGGGGGCGGTGCTGCTGGGGGTGCTCGCCGCGCCCGACCTGGGCGAGGTGCGCTGGGACGGGCTGCCGGCCGGCCTCTGGCTGAACGTGGTGTTCCTCGCCATCGGCCCGGCCGCCGTGGCCAATCTCCTGTACTACCGGGGAGTGGGGGCGGTGGGCCCCGCGTCCGCGTCCTTGATGATGTTCATGGTCCCGGTGGTCAACACCGTGTGCGCCATGGTCTTCCTGGGCGAGTCCTTCGGCGGTCTGCAGGCCCTGGGCGCCCTGGTGCTGCTGTCGGGCGCGGTGCTCGCCGTCACTCGGGGACGTGTACCGGCACGTCCCCGAGCGCGAACCGCGCCCACCGCGGGGAGGGAGCCCTCGGAGCTGTGAGCGCCGTACGGCACCGGTCTGCATCACTCCCCTCGTGGTGATACAGACCGCCCGCCACGCTGGGAGGCCGGGCTCCGTTTCCGCGCGGTGCGGCAAAAGTGACGCTAAAGCCGATCATGCGGGCGGGCAACGGTGCACGGTGCGCATCGCCCGCCCGCGACATGTGCACGGTGCGCAGTCAGACCGCCGGGTGGAGCCCGGTGATGTGCAGGGCGTGCACCAGGTCGTGGATCCCGGAGCCGGTGGTGAGCAGATCCCGGCCGAGCAGGTGTTCGGCGGCCCGCAGATGGGCCCTGACGGTGTTCCGGCTGAGACCGAGATGGCGGGCGGTTCGCTGGGCGTCGGTGTTCGCGTCGATCCAGGCGCGCAGGGTGGTGTGCAGATCGCGGCCGCGGGTGTCCCGGAGCGGGCGGAGGAACTCCCGCGCCCAGGCGTGGGCGGGCCCGGTGCGGAACAGCTCCTCCAGGGTGGGCACCGGCCGCCCGTGCTCGGCGCCGAAGCCACCACCGGAGGCGAAGCCGCCACCAGAGGCGAAGCCGCCACCAGGGCCGAAGCCGCCCTCGGGGCCCGAGCCGCCCTGGGGGCCCGAGCCGCCCTCGGCGCAGAAGCCGCCGTCCGGCTGCCCTCCGGTCAGGCCGAAGGCCAGGTCGAGGGCGGCCCGGGTGCGTACGTCGCCCAGGTCCAGGCCGAGGGTGGCCTCCACCCGGCTGAGGTGGTGGGACACGGTGTTGCGGCTGATGTCCAGCAACCGGGCCACCGCCGACCGGGGGAAGGTGACGGCGAGCCGGGTGATGTCCAGGGTGGCTCTCGGAGTGGATTCCAGTGGCCGCAGCAGGGCGCGCGCCCAGGTGTCCGCCTCCGGGTGGGGCAGCAGGGGCATCAGCGGTGTCCGGCCGAGGTACGCGGCCACCCGCTCGGGCGTATGGCGCGCCGCGGCCAGGGCGTGCAGGGCCTGACCGTACGCCTCGGCGGTCGCGCCGAGCGGATACGGGCTGCTGATGCCCAGCGCGTAGTGCGAGTTGTCCCGCACCAGGCGGCGCAGCACCGCGCCCTGGCCGTGAGCGGTCTCGGGGTCGTCGGCGCGGTCGTGGGGGTCGGCGTCGGGCTCGGCGTCGAACCGGCCACCGGCCTCGTCGGCGAACCCATCGCCGGATCCGTCGGCGGACCCGTCCGCGACGAGACAGATGAGGTGCTCCTTGAAGGCCGGGCAGTGCACCATCAGGCCGGTGCCGTGATAGCCCGAGCCGTCCTGGTAGGTCTGCGCCAGCCGGTCCCGGTCCTCCGGCGGGCAGTGCAGCAGATAGACGCGCAGCCGTTCGGCGTCCAGCAGCGCGGGGACGGCGCCGGTGGTCATCCGGCGGGCCAGGGTGAGATCTCCCGCCAGCAGGGCGCTGAAGACGGCGAACCGCAGCTGCCGCGCCTTGTACTGGTAGCCGCGGAAGGTGGTGTCCGCGCCCCGCGCCCGGTCCAGGAGCGCGATGAGACTCCCGGCGTGCGAGACCAGCGACGCCGCTTCGCGGCTGGGCGCCGAGGCGCCCGCCACCACCAGCACCGGGCGTGGCGCGTGCGGGCCGAGCGCCTCAAGGCGCACCTGAAGGGCGCCGCTCTCGGTGGCCGCCGCGGCCATCTGCCCGCCGGACAGCCGTGCCAGCGTCGGTTCGAGTGAGGGCAGGATCTGCCGGGGGAAGCGCGCGGTGGAGGTCTCGACCGCGCCCGCGCCGCCGACCAGCGCGACATCGGCGTCGATCTGCCGGCCCAGCCAGTCGAGTACCGGCCGCGGGTCCGCCCCGGAACCTCGGCTCATCTGTCGCCGCACCTCGTGCAGCAGCTCGTCCAGCCGGCCGGTGTGCGCCCGTGCCTCCACAGCCGTAGCTCCTCCTCACCCCGTACCGCGTCATCCCGCGCGGACCGATCGGCGGTCCGCGCATCGACGTACTTTATTGGCCCCGTACACGGGACCTCGCGGGCCAGTGCCGTACGTATCAAGCCGGTCTCACGGGGCGGGCCTGCCGCATCGGGGGTGTGTCCGCGCAGGCCAGGGCCCTTCATGGGGCCGCGGCGTGGCCTGTTAGGTTGACGTGCTCAGTTTGTACGGGGAAAGGAGTTCACGTGCGCAAGGCAGTGCACATGGCGGTCACTTCGGCCATTGTCGGCCTTGTCGTCAGCGGCTGCGGAGGCGGCGACGACGGGAAGAAGGAATCGAAGCCGAGCGGCGGCGCCACCAAGGCCGCTCAGTCCGCCCAGCAGTCGCCGAGCTCGGGTCCGTCGGCCCGGGGCACGATCATGGAGCGCTCGGCGGGCTCCTGGAAGTCCATCGTGGCGGCGAAGTCCGCCGACGACCTGGAGACCCTCACCATCGCGGACGGCAAGGTCACGGCGAAGGGCCCGAAGCTCGACTGCACGGGCACGCTCAAGGGCGGCGAGGACGAGCCGTCCCTGACCCTGTCGTGCAAGGGTGGCAGCGATGGAGGGCGGGGCCAGGGCACCGTCGGGATGAAGGGCGACGACGCCCTGGCGATCAACTGGAAGGGCCCCGAGGGCGGCTTCGGCGGCCCCGTCGACAGCTTCCGCAGGGCGGGCTGACCCCCAGGCTCAGGACGCATCAGCGTTCAGCCGCTTGACGAAGCACCACGCCGAACGACTCGGGACCGGGCTTCAGGCCACCGAGCGGAACAGGCCCTCCAGCACCCTCGCCACCTGCTCGGTGGAGAGCGGGTCGTCGACGCCGCCCGCGGCGTAGATACCCCGGTCCAGCTTGACGCCCCGCGTCATCGCGCCGAGCAGCGCGGCCAGTTCGGTGCCCCGCAGGGCGGGCCGGTGGCCGGCCCGGTCGAAGAGCCCGTCCAGCATGGCGCCGATGCGGCGGCTGAACCGCTTCTCGTGGTCCACCAGCGCGACGGCGGCGTCGCCGTCCCGGAGCGCCATCAGCCGGAATTCGAGGTGGATGAAGACCCAGCGGGTGTCCAGGCGCTCACCGTTGAAGATCTCGGCGAAGGTCCGGGCGAGCTGGGGGGCCAGGTCCCGCCCGGTGTCCATCTCGTCGATCCGCTCCCCGATGTAGTCGGCGGTGCGGTCGCTGTGCCGCCGGAAGACATCGAGGAAGAGTTTCAGCTTGCTGTCGTAGTTGGAGTAGAAGGCCCCGGTGGTCCTGCCCGCGCACTGGCAGATGTAGCCGATCGACGCCCCGTGGAAGCCGCGTTCGGCGAACGCCCGCTCCGCCCCGACGATCAGCGCTTCCACGGTCTTTGACCGCTGCGGCGGCATCGGTGTGCCCCTCTCCACCAACTGTTCGGAAACCTGGCCAGATCCGTACGGTAGCCGATCTGTCCCCCTGTTCAATAGGGAACCCTATCGGTAGCGTTCCCTATCGAAGCTGCGACCGACGGCTCCGGGACGTTCGCCCCGGGACGGTTCGAGGATCACGAAGGAGAGCCATCGTGAACGCTCCGATGCCCGCCACCCATGACGACCTGCGAGATCTCCACGACCTCCCTTCGTATCCAAAAGAGCGGGACGACTACATCAACCCGGCCCGCGCGCTGCTCACCGGGCCGCCGATCAGCCCGCTGCGGTTCGCCGGCGGCAGCGTCGGCTGGCTGGTGACCGGGTATCACGAGGCGCGGGAGGTGCTGCGGGATCCCCGGTTCAGCGCCGAGCGCTGGCGTGGTGACGACGCGATGCGGCCGGTCCCCGAGTCGGTCCGCAGGGACCGGAGCAGCGGGGCGGGGTCGTTCCTGGCCATGGACGCGCCGCAGCACGGCCACTACCGGGGCCAGCTCACGCGGTACTTCACGGTGCGGCGGATGCGGGAGCTGGAGGCCCGCATCGAGGACATCGTGGCCGACCAGCTGGACGCGCTGGAGGCGGCGGGCAAACCGGCAGATCTGGTGCGGCACTTCGCCCTGCCCATCCCCTCGCTGGTGATCTGCGAGATGCTCGGCGTGCCGTACGAGGAGCGGGAGCTCTTCCAGTCCGTCGCCGCGCGGCTGCTCCGCCAGGACCGCACCGATGAGGAGTTCGTCGCCGGGAAGACCGAGCTCGACACCTTCCTGCGCACCCTGGTCGAGGCCAAGCGCAAGGACCCGCGCGACGATCTGATCTCCCTGCTGACCGCCGTCGACGAGCTCGACGACGAGGAGATCGGCGGCATCGCGGGGCTGCTGCTGATCGCCGGCCACGAGACCACCACCAACATGCTCAGCCTCGGCACCTTCGCCCTGCTGCGCAACCCCGGGCAGCTGGAGCGGCTGCGGGCCGACGAGTCGCTCCTCCCCCAGGCCGTCGAGGAGCTGCTGCGCTACCTGAGCATCGTCAACGCCTTCCCGGTCCGTATCGCGCTGGAGGACGTCGTCGTCGGCGGTGTCACCATCACGGCGGGCCAGTCCGTGGCCGTCTCGGTCCCGGCGGCGAACCGGGACCCGGCGCTGGTGGACGACCCCGACACGCTCGACGTCGGACGGCCCCGCAGCAGCCACCTCGCCTTCGGCTACGGCATCCATCAGTGTCTGGGGCAGCATCTGGCCAGGATCGAGCTGGTGGCGGGCTACCGCGGACTGCTCCGCCGGTTCCCGGGGCTGCGGCTCGCCGTGCCCCCGGAGGAGGTCCGGATGCGCAGCGACATGGTCATCTACGGAGCCCACGAACTGCCCGTCACCTGGTGACGGCGCCGGGCCGGACCGGGCCCGGCCTCCGCACGACCGAAATCGTCACATGGGCTCCACACACGCGGAGTTCATGTGATGATTCGGTGACCCCGGCCCGTCCGGTCCGGGGGTGTGGAGGGAAAATACACGTGAAGTCAACGACCTTCAGATCCGCCGTGGGGGCCGTGCTGACGGCGGCCCTGTCCGCCGTGGTCCTGCCCGTCTCCGCCGCGAGCGCGGCGGAGAGCCCGGCGGCGGCCGGCACCGTGGACACCGCGACCGCGCGGTCCTTCGGACGGCTGGCCGACGCGGTGCTGACCCAGCGCACGGCGGCTCTGCTGGACAACAACGAGCAGTCGGTGCGGCGCGCGGCCCCGCTCGCCGAGAAGAACGTCCGCCTGTCGGCCGGGCAGACCCGGACCGAGGACACCGCGCTGTCCACACTGCGCACCCGCAAGGCGCGGCTCGCGGCCCTGGGCGAGGCGTACACCTCCGCCGACACCCGGGTGGCGGTGGACCGGATACGGGTCGAGGCCGGGCACGCCACGGTCCAGGCCACCGAGACCACGACGCTGACCTACAAGAAGATACGCGGCGACGAGCCCGCGACCACCGGCTTCCAGGCACACCACCGGCTGAGCTTCGCCGCCACGGCGGACGGGAAGTGGCAGCTGACCGGCCTCACCTCGACCGACGACGGCCCGCTGGCGGTCAACGAGCCCGCCACGGCGCGGGTGGCGACGGCCAGGACGACGGCCCTGCCCGAGGCGACGCCCGCCGCCATCTCCAAGCCGTCCCAGCCGCAGACGAAGCCCGCCGGAAGCTACGACTACGCGGCGATGGCCTCGTACGCGGAGAAGTACTGGCAGAACTACAACCCCGCCTACCGGAAGTTCAACGAGGCCGGCGGGGACTGCACCAACTTCGTGAGCCAGTCCCTGAAGGCGGGCGGCTGGGCCAACAAGTCCGGCGACGCCGAGGACTACCGCAGCTGGTGGTACGACACCTCGTACCAGTCGACGTCCTGGGTGGGCACCAACGAGTGGTCCTGGTTCACCCTGGACGCCAAGCGGGCCACCAACCTGGCGAACGTCTACTACATGGGCGTCGGTGACGTCATGCAGATGGACTTCGACAAGGACGGATCCAAGGACCACACCATGATCGTCACCTACCGGAGCTCCAGTGGTGTGCCGTACCTGACCTACCACTCGGTGAACACCTACCGGAAGTCCGTGGCCAGCATCATCGCCTCGTACCCGAACTCGCTCTACTACGCCTACCGCACCTGAGGCGCCCAGCGCCCACCCGTGTCCCCGTGACAGTGGACCCCGCCCCCCGGGCGGGGTCCACCGCGTCTCACCGCGGATCTGTCCACCCAGGGCACGCGCTGACCGGCGACACCTCGATCCCGAAACCCGGCGTACCCCGACGAGCGGCCGACCCCGTGATGTGATGTCCGCACGGTGTTCACCCGACGGACACCTCAGCCACGTCAGCACGCCTGCGTACACACACGTCTTCGAGCCGCGAGAGATGGAGTGACGCCATGCCGGGCGCCCTGTCACGCCGTTCCGCCCTGTCCTTCCTGGGAGGGGCGATGGCCGTCGCCGCCACCGGTGGGGGCGGATGGCCGGTGGCCGCCGCCGAGCCCGCTTCCGGCCCCGGAACCGCCACCGGAACCGCCACCGGGCTCGCCCCCGAGCCCGGCTCCCGGGTGGACTCCCTCGTCGGCCGGATGACGCTCGAGGAGAAGCTTGCGCTGCTGCACGGCGCGAAGGATCCTCACGGCCTCGGGCAGGCGGGGTACACCCCCGGTGTCCCCCGGCTCGGCATTCCGCCACTCCGGCTCGCGGACGGGCCCGCCGGGGTACGGGTCACCCGGCATGCCACCGCGCTGCCCGCGCCGGTGCTGCTCGCCTCCGCCTTCGACCCGGCCCTGGCGCGGGAGTACGGGCGCACCCTCGGGCGCGACGGCCGTGCGCTGGGCCAGGACGTGCTGCTCTCCCCCATGGTCAATCTCATCCGCACCCCGTACGCCGGGCGCAACTTCGAGACCTTCGGCGAGGACCCGCTGCTCGCCTCCGAGCTGGTGGCCGAGGAGGTGCGCGGCATCCAGGGCGAGGGCCTGATCGCCACCGTCAAGCACTTCGCCATGAACAACCAGGAGTACGAGCGGGAGTCGATCGACGTCATCGTCGACGAGCGGACGATGCGGGAGATGGAGCTGCCCGGCTTCGAAGCGGCGGTACGGGCGGGCGCGGGGGCGGTCATGGGCGCCTACAACAAGGTCAACGGGGTCTTCGCCGGTGAGAGCGGGCCGCTGCTGACCGGCGTGCTGCGCGAGGACTGGGGCTTCGACGGCTGGGTGATGACCGACTGGCACGCCGCCCACAGCACCGCGGCGGCCCTCGGCGCCGGGCTCGACATGGAGATGCCGGACGGAAAGTACTTCGGCGACGCCCTGCGCGAGGCGGTGGCCGACGGGACCGTACCGGAGGCCGAGGTGGACCGCGCGGTCGGCCGCGTCCTGACCGTCATGGACCGCTTCGGCCTGCTGGACGGCGGCGCCCCGCCCCGGCCCGGCCGGGACCCCGGGGCCGGGGCGCGCACCGCGCTGAAGGTCGCCACGGCGGGCGGCATCCTGCTGCGCAATGAGCGCGGCACCCTGCCGCTGACCGGGTCCGCCGCCCGCTCGATCGCCGTGGTCGGGCCCACCGGCTCCATCCCCTTCGTCAGTGGCGGCGGCAGCGCCCATGTGGTCCCCGACCACGCCGCGAGCCCGCTGGAGGCGATCCGGGAGCGCGCGGGGAAGAGGGCCCGGGTGGACTACGCCCTGGGCGAGGACGTGTTCGGCAAGGAGATCCCCGCCTCCGCGCTCTCCCCGGCCGCCGGGCTGGAGAAGCGGAAGGTGGCGGCGGGGAAGAGCTGGACGTACGAGTCCACCCTCACCGTGGCCGAGGCCGATGAGTGGACGTTCGTCCTGCACTTCAGCGGCCCGCCCACCGGCCGCCCGAGGGTGCTGCTGGACGGCGAGGAGCTGTTCCCGTTCCGGCCCGGCCTGGGCGAGTACTTCACCGGTGGCTTCGTCAGCGCCGCCCCGGACGGCCTCGCCGTGCGCCGGGCGGCCGTCGAGCTGACGGCGGGGAAGCACCGGCTGAAGGTCACCGCCAAGGGTGGCGGGAAGGGGCTGACCTTCCGGCTGCGCCGCACCACCTCCGCCACCCGCGCCGCCGATGTGGCCGAGGCCGTGCGCGCCGCCCGGGCCGCGCACAGCGTGGTGCTCTTCGCGTACGAGGACGCCACCGAGGGCAGGGACCGGATCACCATCGCCCTCCCCGGCCACCAGAACGCGCTGATCGACGCCGTCGCCCGGGCAAATCCGCGCACCACCGTCGTCCTCAACACCTCCTCGTGCGCCTCGATGCCCTGGCTGAGGCGCACCGGCGCCGTCCTCCAGATGTACTACCCCGGTCAGGAGGGCGCTGCCGCCACCACCGCCCTGCTCTTCGGCGACGCCAACCCCGGCGGCAGGCTCACCCAGTCCTTCCCCGTCTCCGACGACCGCCATCCGATGGCCGGAGACCCCCGGCGCTACCCCGGGGTGAACGGCCGCGAGGAGTACTCCGAGGGCATCCACGTCGGCTATCGGTGGTACGACGCCGAGGGCGTGCGGCCCCTCTTCCCCTTCGGCCACGGCCTGTCGTACACCACCTTCGCCTATGCGGGGCTGCGGCTACGGTGGCGCGGAAGCGGTCTGGAGGCGGTCTTCACCGTGCGCAACACCGGGCGGCGGGCCGGGGCGGAGGTGGCCCAGGTGTATGTGGGGCCCTCGCCCGATCTGCCGCTCGACCAGGCCGAGCGGGTTCTGGCGGGCTTCCGGCGGGTCCGTCTGCGGCCCGGCCAGGCGCGGAAGGTGACGGTGCGGGTGGCCGCGCGGGCGCTGTCCGCATGGGACTCCGAACGCCATGAGTGGGTACTGGGCACCGGGCGCCGGACCGTGGAGGTGGGCTCCTCCTCGCGCGATCCGAGGCTGCGGGGACGTATCGAGGTCCGCCATGGGGCCTGAGGTCCGCCATGGGTCGTGAGCGGCCACGGCCGTCGTCGCATCGGGCTACGCTAGTATGGCGCGTGTGCAACTAAAGGCGCACGCAAGCAATAAGGTATCGACGAAGGAGCGCCGTGCAGATCGACCTTTCCGGTAAGACCGCCCTGGTCACCGGCTCCACGCAGGGCATCGGATTCGCCATCGCCGCCGGGCTGGCGCGGGCGGGTGCCCGTGTCGCCGTGAACGGGCGCAGGGAGGAGTCCGTCGAGGCCGCCATCCAGAAGCTGGAGGAGGACACGGAGGGCGGCTCGTTCGTCTCCGCCCCCGGCGACATCACCTCCGAGGACGGCGCCCGCCAGGTCATCCGTGCCGTGCCGGACGCCGATATCCTGGTCAACAACCTCGGCATCTTCGGGGCCACTCCGCCGCTGGAGATCAGCGACGATGAGTGGCGGCGCTATTTCGAGGTGAACGTGCTAGCCGCCGTCCGGATGATCCGCGGCTTCCTGCCCGGGATGAAGGACCGCTCCTGGGGCCGGATCCTGAACGTCGCCAGTGACTCCGCCGTCGTCATCCCCGCCGAGATGATCCACTACGGGATGTCGAAGACCGCGCTGCTCGCCGTCACCCGTGGCTTCGCCAAGGACGCCGCCGGTACCGGGGTCACGGTCAACTCGCTGATCGCCGGGCCGACCCACACCGGCGGGGTCGAGGACTTCGTCTACGAACTGGTGGACCCGGAGCTGCCCTGGGACGAGGCCCAGCGGGAGTTCATGGCCAAGCACCGGCCGCAGTCGCTGCTCCAGCGGCTGATCGAGCCCGAGGAGATCGCCCACATGGCGGTCTATCTGAGCTCCTCCTTCGCCTCGGCCACCACCGGCGGAGCCGTGCGCGTCGACGGCGGCTACGTCGACTCGATCCTCCCCTGACGCTCGCCACGGCGCCTTCCTGACGCCTGTTTCGGCGCCCCCTCTGATTCCGCTTCCGCGCGCCCTGATTCCCGCTTCCGCGCGCCCTTCCGGTGGGAACCGTTCCGCGTGGACCGGGGTTCCTAGGAAGCGAGGAAGCAGACGACCTGGGGGGTTCTGTTGAGCAATGACGCACTTGCGCATCCCGACCGCATCAGGGCGAGTCACTGGATCACCGTCCTGGTACGGCAATTCCCCGAGCTCCAGGCGGAGTTGACCCCCTCCCCGCACCGCCCCGGCCTCGGCCGGCAGCGGGGAGGCACCGACCGCCGCGGGCCCTTGGAACCGCTGCGCCTGAGGGTCTCCGACACCGTACGCGACATCACCGACGGCGTCGTGGAGCTGGAGGAGGCCGTGCACGACCGGCTCGGGCTGCCGCCCGCGAGCAGGGGAACGGTCGAGGTCAGACTGGCCCGTCTCGCGGGGCTGCTGGAACGGGTCGAGGCCGACCCGGTGCTGATGCGCCATCTGCTGGACGAGGTCAGCGGAATGGCGCGGCGCTGCGCGGGCGTGCTCGGGGACGCCGAGCCCGTGGTCCGGCTGCGCGGCCGGTGCCCGCTGTGCGCTTCGGTCTCGCTGCGGGCCTTTCCGCTGCGCCGGGCGGTGCTGTGCATCAACCCCGGCTGCCGCTGCCCGCACACCGCGTGCGGCTGCCACGCGGACCGGGCACACCGGCACTCCTGGCCGGAGGGCGAGTGGGCGGAGCTGGCGGCCGGCGGCGCGCTCGCCCTGGAGCAGATCACCGCAGCCCTGGACGGAGGTTCCCCCGTCGTGGCGGTGAGCCGATGAGGACCACGCAGGCGCCCGAGTATCCGCTGCTGACCGCCGCCGTGGCCGCCGTGGAGGTGGGGGTCACCCCCGCCACCATCCGCAAGTGGGTGCAGCTGAAGCATCTGCGGCCCGCGGGGCGGCAGGGCAAGGCGTTCCTCTATCGGCTGGAGGATGTGTTCGCGGCCGAGCGGGCCACACGACGACGTACGTGACCTGCGGGGCCCATGGTCATCTAGGCATAAGTGACGACAAGTGGTTGTCAATGGGCATCCAGTGCATCACACTTGGTGCCAGCGGCGGAGCTGTGCCCCTGAAGGGGCCACGGCCCCGCCGCTTTTCGCTGTGCGCAGCCCTGACCACAGCAAGGAGTGCGCGCATGACCGAGCCCTTGGTGATCTTTCCCGACGTCGAACGCCTCGTCGTCGAGCATCTGAAGAACCGCCCCGAGCTGACCGGGGTACTCGTGGACAACCGGACCCC
Organism: Streptomyces sp. 5-10; assembly: GCF_014712245.1. Classification (NCBI taxonomy): domain Bacteria; kingdom Bacillati; phylum Actinomycetota; class Actinomycetes; order Kitasatosporales; family Streptomycetaceae; genus Streptomyces; species Streptomyces sp. 5-10. The sequence goes on along the minus strand of NZ_JACVYG010000056.1, from coordinate 33,380 downwards.
GCCGGACTTCGACGGGACCCAGAAGGCCGTACTGGTCTCCCGGGCCGGCGGCGTCTGGGTGGAGGACATCCACCTGGACCAGCCGCTGGTCGACCTCGAGGTGTACGGCCCGGACAAACCCACGGCCCACACCGTCGCCACGGCCGCCCGTACGGCGCTGTTCACGGTGCGCGGCACCACGTTCGGCACCGCCTGTGTCACCGATGTCTCCGAGGTGGACGGCCCCCGGTGGCTGCCCGACTACCTGCACGCCGCGGCCAGCCGCTACCTGTCCACGGTCCGGCTCTCCATCCGCCCGGCGTAGGCCACGTCACCGCCGACCGCTCGCCCTCATCACCACGCCACAAGGAGCAATCGCATGCCCGGAATGAACCCCAATGAGATCCGTGTCGCGGGGACCGGCCGCATCCTGACCGCCCCGCTCGGCACCACCGTCCCGCCCGATGTCTCCACGGCGTGGGCGGCGGGCTGGAAGGACCTCGGGTACACCACCACCGACGGCATCAAGTTCAACAAGAAGGACAAGATCGACCCGGTGGACACCTGGCAGTCGGTCAGCCCGGCCCGCTTCGTCTACTCCGACCGCGACCTCACCGTGAAGTTCCAGCTGCTCCAGCTGAACGAGGACACCCTGCCGTTCTTCTTCGGCGGCGACGCGGTGGCGGAGACGGCGGCCGGTTCGAAGGTGTACCGCTACGAACTCGCCGCCGAGCCGAAGAAGGACGAGCGGATGCTGGGCGTGGAGTTCGCCGACGGCGATGTCATCAAGTACCGGTTCGTGCTCCGCCGTGGCCAGGTCACCGAGACCGAGGAACTCCAGCTCACCCGCACGGCCGCGGTCCGGCTCGGGGTCACCTTCACGGCGCTGGCCGTGGACAACGACACCCCGCTGGCCACCTGGCTGATGAACGACCCGGCGTTCGCCGGATCCTGATCCCCTCCCCCGCCACGTCGATCGCGAAGGAGCCGCGCCATGGCCGCGTTCAACGTCAACGCCGCCCGCGCCCAGCGCCTGGAGGCGCTGGGCCTGACCTGGGACTTCGAGGTGGACGGGGAGACGTTCTCCCTGCCCACCGAGATCCCCCGCCGCTCGGCGCACGCGCTGGCCGAGCTGAAGGACAACGACCTGGACGGGCTGCTCGCCCTCCTCATGGGCGAGCAGAGCTACCAGCGGCTGTGCGAACACGAGGTGAGCGTGCAGGACATCGCCGCCATACTCGAGGCGTACGGCCAGGACACCGGGCTCGGCGTGGGGGAAGGCTGAGCCTCGGCGCGCTCGTGGAGGAGCACGCCGAGGCGCTGGAGGCCGATCTGCTGCGGTACTACGGCGTCGACCTGCTCGACTGGCACCGCGAGGCGCTGTCCTCGCGGCGCCTGGCGGTCCTGGTGCGCCACCTTCCGCCGGACTCGGCGTTCGTACGGGCGCGGGAGGGCGAGGCCGCGGAGTGGGGGCTGACGGACCACCTGCTGGCGGCGGTCGTGGACCACTTGGCGATCGCCAACTGGATGTTCGCGTCGGCCAACCGCGACGAGTACGCGGACCCGCCGGAGGCGCCGGTGCCGGTACCCCGCCCAGGGGCAACCGATATGTCCGACGGCCCGCCCGCCGACCCAGCCACCGCCGGCCACGCGCCGACGGCGGCGGAGTTGGCGCGGTTCTTCGGGTGACCTGTTGGAGGGATGATGGCGGACATCGTGCGGGACCTGCTCGGTACGGTGCAGGACCTGCGACAGACACTGGACAAGAAGCTCAAGGAGTGGAACGTCGAGCACGCCTGGGTGAAACAGGCGATCACCGGCTTGAACTCGGAGGCCAACGCCCTGAAGGCGGAGGTCACCGGTATCACTGGGGCCGCCAAGTGGGGCTCAGCCGAAGTCACCGGTGCCTCCGCCGGATTCAAACTGTTCAACTTCGAGAAGACGCTGTTCGACGTGCAGGAAATGCGCGACAAGGCGAAGGGTCTGGATGCCGAATCCCTCAAGAGCAGCATCCAGGCCGTCCGTCAGATCGCCGAAAAGGCCGAGGCCGCCGAGTCCGTCAAGAGCAGCATCAGAGCCGTCCGTGAGATCGCCGAAAAGGCCGAGCGGGACAGCCAGCAAGCCCTGCGAAGGGGCAAGGACGCACTACAGAAGGCGGAGGCCGCCCACCGGCGGCAGCGCACGGCCGCGAGCAACGCCCGCGGCCCCATGCCACCCAGCCGGGTGTCGAACGTGCAGGACATCAATGAGGCGAGCCGGGCCATCAACGAGCTGGAGCGACGCCTGAGCGGTCTCGTCAGGGCTCTCGGCTGAGGAGGAGGCCGTCCATGTCATTGGTGCAAGCGCTCAACCGATCCGTCTCCGGCTTCCGCGGCCTGCGCAGCACCGTAGGCCAGACCGATACCAGCGTCTCCAAGTTCGCCCGTACCGCGACGCAGGCGGGCTCCGCTGTGGGCCGCGTCAAGGGCGACATCGACAAATCGGCCAACTCCATGCGCACCCTGCAGCGAGAGGCCAACGCCGCCGAACGCAGCGTGGCCAAGAGCGGCCGTTCCATGACCACCGCGGGGCGTAGCGCGGCGACCGGGGGCGGGCTGATGGGGCGGATGAGGACGGGGCTGCAGGGGGTGACCACGGCCCAGAAGGGCCTGAACACCGCCATGAAGTCGAACGTCTTCGGGGCCATCATGGCGCTGCTGATGCCGCTGATCATGAAGCTCGTCGACATGGCGATGCAGTCCAAGACGGTCCAGCGCATCGTCCAGGCCGCCTTCAGGATCATCGGCCAGGTCATCGGCACCACGATGCGCGTGGCGAAACAAGTGGTGCAGACGACCTGGAACGGCATCAAGACGGCGTTCACGGTCGTGCTGAAGGTCATCTGGACCGTGGTGAAGACCTACTTCACCATCTACAAGACCATCATCACCACGGTCATCCACGCCATCATGGCCGTGGTCCGGCCCCTGCTGTCCTTCTTCTCGGAGCGGATCCCGGGCGCCTTCCGCTCCGCCCGTAACGGCATCCAGCGCGCCTTCAACGGGCTGGCGGACATCGTCCGGGGTGCGTTCAGCGCCGTGCTCGGGGCCGTGCGCGGGCCGCTCAACGGGGTGATCGGGCTGGTCAACCGGGCGATCGGGGCGCTGAACCGGGTCAAGGTCTCGGTGCCCTCATGGGTGCCGGGGATCGGCGGCCAGTCGTTCGGGGTGAACATCCCCACCATCCCCACGCTCGCCCAGGGCGGCATCGTGCTGCCCCGTCCCGGCGGCACGCTCGCGCTGCTCGCCGAGGGCGGCCAGGCCGAGGCGGTGCTGCCGCTGAACCGGCTGAGCACCCTGCTCGCCCGCACCGGGCCCACGCCGGCCCTGGCGGGATCCGGCAGGCCGGGCGGCGGATTCGTCATCGAGCACTACCACGAAGCCCCGGGCGCCAGCGCCCGGCAGACCGCCGAGGATCTGATGTTCCTGATGAAGGCGAGGGGGTGACATGACGGACGAGACCACCGCCACCGAGCCGGGGCCGCTGATCACAACCGACGGGCAGGTGCAGTGGGCCGGGCTTCTCATGGGCCCCGGCACCGACTACTGGATCGCCGCCGAAGGGCTCACCGGCTGGGAGGAGTTGCCCGCCCTGGACACCTCCGACGCGGACCGCCCGGTGGGGCACGGCGGCTGGCCGGGTTCGCAGTGGGCGCAGGCCCGTACGGTCACCGCGCAGGTGTGGTTCGCACCCGATCCGGACGCCGGGCCGGAAGGCCTGCGCGACGCGCTGCGCGCCCTGCGCGCCGCCACCGCCGTACGCGACGAGGAGGAGTGGCTGGCCGTGCGCCTGCACGGCGAGACGCTGGCCGTACGGGCCCGGGTCACCCAGCGCGTGGTCCCCACCGACCGGCAGTTCGCCGCGAGCCGCCTGGCGAAGATGACGCTGCAGTGGAAGGCGAGCGATCCACGCCGTTACGAGGCGGTGGGGCGGCGGGAGACCGTCGGTCTCCCCCGGCCCGAGCCCGGGCTGTCCTGGCCACTCGGCTGGCCGCTGACCTGGGGCACTCCGGAGTCCACCGGCGATCTGAACGTGGAGAACACCGGCAGCGCCCCCGCCCACCCCGTGATCACCTTCACCGGTCCGTGTACCACGCCACGGCTGGCCAACCGCACCACCGGCGACTGGCTGGAGTACGCCATCACCCTGGCCTCCGACGACCGGCTCGTCGTGGACACCGCCGAAGGCACCGTGGTGTTCAACGACACCGCCTCCCGCCGGCACACCGCGACACCGGGCAGCGCCCCCGAGGAGTCGTTCACCCTGCCACCCGGCACCTCTCAGCTGTCGTTCCGGGCCGAGTCCGCGTCCGATGGGACGGCGGACGTCACCGTCGCCTGGCGCGGCGCCGAGTGGTGACCGGCTGAACCGCCCACCGGCCCGAATTCGACCTCTTCCCGTATCCAGGAGCCGTTTCATGACCGTTCGTTCCGCCTGGCATCTGCCCAATGGACAGACCCGTGAGGACACCCGGCTGGCCGTCGGCCTCGGCATGGCGTCCGCCGGACCGCTGCTGACCCGGGCGGGGTGTGTGTTCGGCGGGCTGCGCCTCACCGGCACCGCCGCCACCAGCATGCAGGCCAAGCTCTCCCCCGGCCAGGTGTGGATACCCGGCACCTCCACCGGGGCGCAGGGCGGCTATCCCGTGACCGTGGACACCGACACCCTGCTGACCTTCGCCGACGGCCACGCCAGTCTGCCGCGGGTGGACGCGGTCGTCGTACGGGTCTACGACACCGATTACGACGGCTCGGGCCGGTACGGTGCGGCGCTGGAGGTCCTCCAGGGGACGGCGGCGAGCTCGCCCACCGCCCCGGCCGTGCCCAAGAACGCCGAACTCCTCTACGAGGTCGCCGTTCCCGCCGGGACCTCCGCCGCCAAGGGCATCACCTGGGCCTCCGCCATCACCGACCGCCGTCGCTACACGGCCGCGCTGGGTGGCATCGTCCCCACGGCGGGCGGCGCGCCGCACAACGGGGCGTACGCCGGGCAGTACCGCGACGTGGACGGCCGACTGGAGCGCTGGGACGGCGCCCAGTGGGCGAAGCTCATTCCCGACGCCGTGCTCCGGCACACCGCGGACTGGGGTGCCACCACCTCCGCCACCTACCAGGAGATGCTCACCGACACCGTCGCCACGCTCACCGCCACCTTCACCGCCCCGGCTTCCCGCTGGGTGTCCCTCACCTTCGGCGCCTTCACGGCCGCCGACGGAGGCGCCATCGCCTACATCTCGTTCCGGCTCAGGACACAGAGCGGCACCGAGGTGCTCGCTCCGTCCGACGACCGCGCGGCGATCCTCGACGGTGCCGGACGGGCCTCCATCTCCACGTGCTTCCCGGTGGGGAGCCTCACCCCAGGCGCCGTCTACACGGCGACCGCCGCGTACCGCTCCTCGATCGCGGGGACGCGGGTGCACTTCGACAACCGCTTCGTCCGCGTGGACCCGGTGGCGTGAGGCGCCGTGGACGCCCGCTACCGCGCCGTCTTCACCGATCTGCGCACCGACCAGGCCATCGACGTACTGCCCCTGCGGGAGGTGGAGTACGACGACTACCTCGGCAAGCCCGGTTCGCTCACCGCGACCATTCCGGTGCCCGACGCCCGGATGGCCCGGCGGATCCGGGAGCTGGTGGAGGGGCGCACCGCCGTCTATCTGGAGCGGGGGGACGAGGTCTGCTGGGGTGGCATCGTCTGGACGCTGACTCCGGCCACGGACGACCGGGGCCTGACCACGGTCGGGCTCCAGGCGGCCACCTTCGACTCCTACGCGGGCCGTCGCTACATCCGCGCGAACCTGAGCTTCACCGCGCTCGACCATCTGGAGATCGTCCGCCGGCTGTGGGACTACATGCAGGGGTCCGAGGGCGGCCACATCGGCGTGGAGTACGAGCCGACGGCCCCCACCGCGACCCGTACGGTGGCCTACAGCGACGGTGACGAGACCCTGGTGGAGGAGGCCATCGGGCAACTCGCGGCGATGGAGCCGGGTTTCGAGCACCGGATCGCGGTGTACCGGGACCCGGTGACCGGGCGGCGGGTGAAACTGCTCCAGCTGGGCTCTCCGACGATCCGGGTGGGCAGCCAGCCGGTGATGCTGGACCTGCCGGGCGATGTGCTGTCGTACTCCTTCCCCCGCGATGCCACGCGCGGCGGGACGACCGCGCGGGCCAGGGGCGGCACCCCGGAGGGCGGGGCGGGTGGCCCGGTGATGTCCGGGGAACAGGTGGCCGGGGACCTCCTCGCGGCCGGGTTCCCCCGCCTGGACACCTCGTCCGACCACAGCAATGTCACCGACAAGGCGACGCTCGACGCGTTCGCCCGGTCCGAACTCGCCGCCCTGCGCGGCACGGTGGTCATCCCCTCGGTGCGGATCCGCCTCGGCTCGGGCACCACGCCCGCGCTGCTCGGCGCGACCGTGCGGCTGCGCATCAAGGACGTGTGGTTCTCCGAGGGGCTGGACGCCCGCTACCGCGTCGTCGGCATCAAGGTCACCGCCCCGGAGCGGGGACGTCCGGAGACCGCCGACCTGTATCTGGAGGAGGCCGACTGATGGCGAACCTGCCCGAGGACATCGTGGACCGGATCAGGGCCCTGGAACGTCAGGTGCACCGGCTCACCACCTACGTCAACAGCAAGCCCGGCGGGATGCGGACGGCCCTGGCGGCCACCGAACCGCCACCGTCGCAGGCCCAGGAGACGTCCGGGGAGGAGCCGCCGCGGCCCGACGGCACGGCGACGGGCCCCTGACGTCCGGCCCCGCCGGGGTGGCTCAACCGCCGCCCGGGCCGGTCACCATGTCGTGGTAGGGGTCCTTGGGCGCGGGGACACGGCGGACGGCGGTGGCGTCCAGGGCGGGGCTCGCGCCCTCCGTGCCCACCTTTCCGGTGGGATGCCAGGTGCCGGTGACGGTCACCCAGGCGTCGGCGGGCGGCGCCGGGGCCCCGTGCACCCGCACCTTGCGCACCTGGGCGTCGGCGGCGCAGCAGCTGATGACGAGGCGGCTGACGTACCAGGTGCCGTGGCGCCCGGGGGTGACGAAGCGCGCGGCCGTGCGCAGCCCTCCGGGCGGACGTAACCCTCCGGGCGTGCGCGGCCCTCCGGCCCCCTCGGCCTCGACATCGCCGTGCATCACCCCTCCCCCCGGGCCCCGGAGCGGGACCCGGGGGCCACCTTAACGGGGGCCGGGACGGGCGGGGGCATCACACCGGGCCACCACCCGATAGGCGTTGGACATCTTGCCGAGCCCCGCCAGCGGTTTGAGCAGCACGCGGTCGAGGGTGGTCGCGACCACGAGGGCGGGCACGCCCGCCAGCAGGATCGCGCAGCGCAGCAGCCATCGGAGCCGGCCGGGCGGCCTGGCCAGGGAGGGGGCGTCATCGGGCGGGGCGATCGCGTTGAGCGCCAGCCAGACGGCGCCGAGCAGGTCGACGGTGTCCGACGGCCCGCGGTGCTGTTCGTCGGTCACGGTGAAGCCCAGTGCCGACAGTTCCTCGCGGAGGTTGGCCACCGGAACGAAGTGCAGATGCTGGGGCTGGAGCCAGGGGAGCCAGAACCGGCCGAGGAGCCGGCCGAACCAGCACTCCGGGTCGGGCACCTCGATCAGCAGATGGCCGCCGGGCCGCAGGGCCCGGCGGGCGGCGCGGAGTTCGGCGCGGGGGTCCGTGCTGTGTTCCAGGTAGTGGAACATGCTCACCACGTCGTAGCTCCCGGCCAGCCGCTCCTCGGCCAGCTCGGGGAAGCTGCCGCGGATGGCCCGGTCGATGCGGCCCGTACGCTCGGCCAGTTCGACACCGGCGGTGAAGTCCAGTCCGTCGAAGCGGGTGCCGGGGAAGACGGTACGGGCCACCTCGGGGAAGTGGCCGTGTCCGGTGCCGACATCGAGCCAGGTCTTCGGCGGCTCGGCGGAGAGCTCCTGGAACATTGCGCGCCGCCGGTACACCTTGTCCCGCCCGGAGAAGACGTTCCCGAGTTCGATCTCCCCCATCCCGTCGTAGAAGTCGCGGTAGTAGAACTCCAGGCCGTCGTCGTTCAGCCGTGGATTCTGGAAGACATGGCGGCAGTCCCGGCATCTGTCGAGCCGGAAGTGGCCGGGTTTGCTCTGGTACCGGTCCTTGGTGCGCAGCCGCCGCGCCAGCCGCGTGGAGCCGCACCACGGGCAGTCCGTGCGGCGGGGTTCGAAGAACCGCTCGGTGCCCCGCGCCAGATCGGCCTGGTAGCGGGGGCGCAGCGCGGCGACGGTCTCGGCGCGGGACGGCTTCTCCGGTGTGCGGGGTACGGCACTCTCGCGGCTCATCGGTCCCCTTCCGGGTTCGCGGTGGCGTGGGTGGCGGCGCTCGCGGTGGGACGGGTGGCGCCCGCTGTGGCAGGGGTGGCGGCGCTCGCGGGGGCGTGGGTGGCGCCCGTTGTGGCCAGCCGCTCCAGGTGGGCGGCGGCCGCGGTGGCGCCGCCCGCCGCGCGGAAGGACGCGCCCACGCGCTCGGCCGCGGCGCGGTAGCGCGGTTCGTGCAGTACGGCGTCGAGCGCCTCGCCGATGGCAGCCGCCCGCGCCCTGCCGAAGCGCACCCGGATGCCCGCGCCCGCGTCCACCACCTGGGCGGCCACCACCGGCTGGTCGTCCCGGATGGGCGCCACGACGAGCGGTACGCCGTGCCAGAGGGTTTCGCAGACCGTGTTGTGACCGGCGTGGCACACGACCGCGTTCACCCGTCGCAGCAGGGGGAGTTGGGGGACGTAGCGGCACACCAGGACGTCGTTGCCGTCCGGGGTCGCGGGCCTGCTCCGGGTGGCCCGGGCGGCCCGAGCGAGTACGTCGTCGGGGTCGACGACGACCGTCTGGAGGCGGCCGGCCCGGGCCCGTACGGCCTCCAGGCACTCGGTGAGGAAGCGCGCCCCGGCGTCGGTGTTCGCGGTGCCGAGCGTGATGAGGACCGCGGGGCGCGCGGGGTCCAGCCACTCCCAGGGGAAGTCCGTCGTGGCCGGTCGCTCGGCGATCGACGGCCCCACATAGTGGATGCGGTCGCCCGCCCGGGCCGGTCGTCCGGCCAGTTCCTCGGTGGTGAAGGCGAGGACGAGATCCGGTGCGAACCGGGGGTCGGCCGTGCCCTCCGGGTCGCCGATCCGGCCCCGCACCTCGTGCAACAGCCCATCCAGCCAGGCGTCGATCTTGGGCATCCCGTCCAGCGCGCCGGTGAACTCCGCCGAGGTGGTGGCGGATGTGGCCCAGCGCACCCCCAGCCGTTCGGCCACCAACGCGCCCGCCACGGTCTGCTGGTCGGCGATCACCACATCGGGGCGGAACGCCTCGATGGCCTTGGCCACGCCCGGAGCCATGGCCTCGGCGAGCGGCACCAGGAACCGCTCCCACAGGAACTTCAGCGCCGCCGGACCGCGTACGTCCGGTGGCCGGCCCGCCCCGCCCTCGCCGAGCACCGGCCCGGCGCAGCGGTAGACCGTCGTCCCCCGCCCGGTCAGCCGCTCGACGACCTCGGGCATCCCGGCCCAGGCCACTCGGTGCCCCCGGGCGGTGAGTTCGGCCGCGACGCCGACGGTGGGGTTGACGTGGCCGACGAGCGGCGGCACGACGAAGAGAAAGCGGCGGGGTGTGCGGGGTGAGGCTTCCGGATCCCTGCTCGGTTCACTCATCAGGCATCGGCCTCCAGGGGCGCCCCCGCCGCCGGGGCGCCGGTGGCCGCATGGCGCCCGTGTTCAGGTTCGCGCTCGTCGATCCAGGACAGCAGCAGTTCGCGGACGCGGGTGGGCGCCTCGGCGAGGACCGAGTGGCCCTGCCCCGGCAGGACGACGGTCCGGGTGCCGGGCAGCACCGCCTCCAACCACCGCTGCTGCCCCGCGAGTTCGGAATCGGCGCCGTAGACGGCCAGCACCGGGCAGCGCATCGCGCGGACCTGCTCCTCGCTCACCACCCGGCTCGCCGGTACGTCCTCGGCGATGGTGGTCGTACGGACCAGGCGGGCGGCCGACTTGGCGAGCCGCGCGGTGTGGGCGCCCCGGTGGGCGCTCACCCAGGCCAGCGACTCGGCCTCATGGACGACCAGCTCCTCCTCGACACGCCGCAGGATCCCACTGATCTCGGTCAGCCAGCTCTCGGTGGCGGGTTTCGCCTCGATCACCGCGATACCGGCCACCCGCTCCGGATGGCGCATGGCGTAGGCGAACGCCACCGTGCCGCCGAAGCAGTTGCCCACGAGATGGACCGGACCGGTGATGTCCAGCCGGTCGAGCAGCCGCGCCAGATCGGTGACGAAGGTGTCCAGCCGGTAGCCGGAGCCGGGGCGCTCGCTGCGGCCGTGTCCCCGCTGGTCGTACATCACCACCTCCAGTCCGGCGGCTGCGAGGTCCGGGGCCACCGTGAAGTACCAGCTGGCGAGGGAGTCGGTGAGCAGACCGTGGATGAGTACGGCGGTGGCGATGGGCGGACGGCCGTCGGGCGGGGACAGCCGCTGGACATGCAGTCGGACGCCGTCCGTCCCGGTATGCGGGCCGTCGTGGTCGGTGGCGTGTTCGGTGTCGATCATCGCCATGGGTCAGCGCTCCCGGGCGGCTCTGAGGCACCGGACGACATACTCGACGAGCTGCCCCACGGTGAGGTCGATGATCTCGTCGAGCTCGAGGTCGGCCACGAACTCGGCGAAGTTGACCTGTCTGCCGTACCGCGCCTCCAGGCTGCCGGCCAGCGTCACCAGGTCGATGCTCTCCAGCTCCAGATCCTCGGTGAAGCGGGTCTCCATGGTCACCTCGATATCGTCGAGGCCGTATTCGTCGAGCATCGTCCGGAGCATCCCGGATATCTCCGCGAGCACGGCCGGTGCGTCGGCCGGTGCGCTGACCGATGCCTCGGCCGGTGCCTCGGCCGGTGCGTCGGCGGCAGGTGACGGGGCGGTCTGATTGACGGTGGTCACTGATCGCTCTCCTCGTCCTGTTCAAGGTGGTCCGGGCCGGTCGTCCAGGCCACGGCGTAGTCCCGGTCCGGCAGTCCGGGTGGGTTGGCGATGGTGATGGTGTGGACTTCGTAGCGGCGCGGGGGCTGCCCGGGGACGGTGGCCGCCACGTCCACGATGAGCCGGGCCGGTGGCGCGTCGGGGTGGTCCGCACCGGGCCGTACCTCGGCGATGGTCAGGTCCCGTGGCCGGTCGCGGAGCCCGGTCCCCTCCGCCGTGGCGACCGCCTCCTTCGCGGCCCGGAAGGCGCTGGCCCAGCGGGCGTGTGATCCCCCGCTCCGGGACGTCACCGCCGCGAGGAGTTCCCGCTCCGGACGGGCGAGGGCGACGGCCACGTCATCGTGGTCGGCGACCTCTTCGAGGGCGATACCGGGGCCCGCGGCGCCGTTCGCGTGGCGCGGCACCACCAGGGCGACCCCGGTCTCGGCCCGGTGCGCCAGCGAGAGCGCCAGTTCGGGCAGGATCCGGCCGTGCACGCCGACGGCGTACGGGCGCCCCTGGGCGTCCTCGCGGATCCCGATCTCGGCGGGGAAGACCGGCCCTTCGCCCTGGTCCCAGAGCCACCGGCGCACGGCGTCCTTGGCCGCGATCCTGCCCAGCAGCCACTGTCTGCGGCCGCGTGGCGGCTGGCGTTCATAGGCGGTGCGCTCGTCGCTGCCCAGGTGGTTACGCATGATCAGGTCGCGGGAGGCCAGATCGGGCCAGCGCTCATGGAGCAGCACCCAGCCGCCCGGCTGGGGCCGGGACAGCGTGTTGCGCTGCGGGAAGCGCTCCACGGGCCGGGTTTCGGGGTGGTTGTCGAACCGGCGGTCCCGCCAGCCGGACAGCTCCGCCCACACCTCGCCGTCGATCAGCAGCTGTGCGTCGGCCTCGAGCGTGGTATCGGTCAGCGAGGTGATCCTGATCAGGCACTCCACCGGTGTGCCGGGGGCCGGATGCGGGCCGAAGAAGCGCATCAGACGCATGCCGACCGGGAACACCACGGTCCGTTCGGTGCGGGTCGCCATGATCCAGTAGCCGAGGAGCTGTCCGACGTTGTCCAGCAGGGCCCCGGGCGCGGGGGGTGTGGTGATCGTGCCGCGAATGTGCGATGCGCCGATCGCGCTGAGTTCGGTGAGCCCTTGGAAGGCCGGTCCGTGGAACATCCAGCGCTCGGTGTAGATGAGCCGTGCGGTGTGGTCGGGTGTGCGCTCGGTGGCGGGGTCGACGCTCCAGGGCGTGGGGCGGGTGCCGGGGTGGCGGGCGGCCACTTCCACGGTGGCGCGGGCGCTGCGGCCGAAGGCGACGGTGTGGTGAGTCGCCGAGGCGGGGGTCGCGGTGACCTGGACGGTGGTGGGTGGCGACGCCGTCACCCACTGGTCGAAGCGGGCGCCGTGTACGGCGACGGCCACGGGGTTGTTGCCCGCCGTGCGTTCCGCCGTGTCCATGAGGTGCTGGACGATCGTGGTGGCCGGGACCACGGGCCAGCGGTCCAACTCATCCGGCCAGTCGGGGCGTTGGGGGAAGAAGCAGTGGTCGCGGAGGTAGGGCATGGTCTCGGTGGAGACCTGTAGCTCATGGGTGTGCGGGGTCGGTGGGCGGCTTGCCGCGATGACCGCTGTCGCGGTGGCGGCGGTCTCGCTGAGCAGGGCGTCGAGTTCGGCAGCCCAAAGGGCGCGCGGGTGCGGGGACGCGCCCTGGGGTGTGCTCGCCGTTGCCGGGTGCGGGTGGGGTGGTGCCCACCCGTTCCGCCCGGGGGGCACCTCCCGGCGGTAGCCGGGGGAGGAACGCTTGCCCACCACCGTGCGCAGCTCGCTCAACCTCGCCGCGCCGAGCGAGATCAGCGAACCGCTCAGGTCCAGCCGCACCGCGGGAAGCGCTGGTTTCGCCCGCGAGGCTTCAGCCTCGCTCCGCAGCGCGGGATCCACCTCCACCCCCTCCGCCCACAGCGCCGTGGCCACCCGCCGAAGTTGGGACACCCCGTCCCGGTGGGGCGAGTTGGCGGCCACCACCAGGTGGTCACGCCCCTGCAGCGTGTCCCCGATGAGCGACCCCAACTGCCCCGTACCGACCTGGACGAACGCGCGGAACCCCGCCTCGTACAGGGCTTCCGTCAGCAGCCGGAAGCGCACCGGCTCCAGCAGATGGCGGATGAACAGTGCGCGCACCTCCGCCTCGGTCGCCGGATACGGTGCGGCGGTCGTCCCGGACCAGACGGGGGTCCTGGGTGGCAGGAGCAGCTCGAAGCGTTCCGTCACGGCTCGGATGGGATCGAGGTAGGGCGCCAGCATCGGGGTGTGGAAGCCGGACTGGAAGGGCAGGAGCTGCGCGATCACGCCCTCGGCGCGCATGGCCCGGACGAACTCCTCGACGTCGCCACGCGGCCCGCACACCATCGACTGGCTGGGCGCGTTGTCGTGCGAGAGCACGATCCGGCCGTCCGCCCGCTCGGTGAGCGCGTCGGACACCCGCCGCGCACCCGCGCCGAGGACGGCGAAGGCCAGGCCGGGCACCCGCAGCGCGTCCGGGTCGAAGGAGTCGAGGAAGGCGTCGACCTCCTGGCCCGCGTAGAGGCCCCCCACGACCAGCGCGGTCCACTCCCCCACGCTGTGCCCGGCCACCGCGTCCGGCACGACCCCCATCCGCCGCAGCGCCGCGTCCAGCAGCCGACCGACGCCGAACACACCGACGCCATGGCGACCGATGTCGCCCACGCGCGCCGCCTCGCCGAAGCGGTCCCCGGCGGGCCGGGAGAGCCCGAAGTACTCCGCGACACCGTCCACACGGGGGACGAACTCGGCTTCGAGACCGGGGAAGACGAAGGCGAGCTTCCCCCTCGGCGCCGCGCCCGCGCCGAGCAGTGGCGCGGACGTGAACCAGATGTCGTTACGGCCCCGCCACGGGCGGCCCTTGGCCACCATGCGCCGGGCGAGCGCGAGCCGTTTGGCGGTGGGGTCGACGATGCCCAGCCGGGTACGGGCGGTACGGGCGTCCCGCCCCGTCACCGTCGTCCGGACGGTCGTATCGTCCGCCGACAGCAGCTCGGCCAACCGCTCCGGGGTGTCCGCCGCCAGCGCCAGCACCCGCTCCGGTTCGATGACGAGGGTCGTGGCGCGCCGCGTCCCCGGCACCGGCGGGGGCTGCTCCAGCACCACATGGGCGTTGATCCCGCCGAAGCCGAAGGCGTTGACGGCGGCGCGCCGTACGTGAGCGTCCCAGGGCTCGGCCGCGTCGAGCACCGAGAAGCGGGTGGCCGCGAGCGCCGGGTGGGGGTCGTCGCAGTGCAGGGTGGGCAGCAGCCGGCCGTGGTGGACCGCGAGGGCGGCCTTCACCAGGCCCGCGACACCGGCGGCGGGCATGGTGTGGCCGATCATCGACTTCACCGAGCCGATGGCGGCCTTCTCCCCCGGCATGTCACCGGGGCCGAACACCTCGGCCAGCGTGGCGAGTTCGGCCGCGTCCCCGGCGGGCGTCGCAGTGCCGTGTGCCTCCAGCAGCCCGAGGGCGCCCGGCTCGCGCGGATCGAGGCCCGCGGCCCGCCACGCCTGCCGTACGGCGCGGGTCTGCCCGCCCGGGTCGGGGTTGACCAGGCCGGTGGCGCGGCCGTCGGAGGCCACGCCGGTGCCGCGGATCACCGCGTAGACGCGGTCGCCGTCGCGGAGTGCGTCGGCGAGCCGTTTGAGGACGACCACACCGGTGCCCTCGCCGATCAGCAGGCCGTCGGCCGCGCGGTGGAAGGGCCGGATGCGCTGGCTCGGCGACAGCGCGCGCAGCTGGGAGAAGACGCTCCACAGGGTGATGTCGTGGCAGTGGTGCACCCCGCCCGCGAGCATCACATCGCACCGGCCCGAGGCCAGCTCCCCCACCGCCTGGTCGACGGCGACGAGCGAGGAGGCGCAGGCCGCGTCCACGGTGTACGCGGGGCCGCGCAGATCGAGCCGGTTGGCGATGCGCGAGGCGGCGAGGTTGGGCACCAGGCCGATGGCCGCCTCGGGCCGGTCGGGGCCGAGCCGTTCGGTGAACGCCTCCCGTACCCGGTCGAGTTGGCCGGGCCCGAGGTCGGGCAGCAGCTCGCCGAGGGTCCGTACGAGCTGGTGGGCGGTGCGCACCCGCTGGTCGAGCCGGACCAGCCCGGGGGTGAGGTAGCCACCCCGGCCCAGCACCACGCCCACCCGCTGCCGGTCGGGCAGCCGGTCCTCGCCGCCCGCGTCGGCGATGGCCGCCGCCGCGACACCCAGGGCGATCAGCTGGTCGGGTTCGGTGCCGGACACCGAGTTCGGCATGATCCCGAACCGGGCGGCCTCGACCCGGGCGAACTCGTCGACGAACCCGCCCCGGCGGCAGTACACCCGGTCGGGCGCCCCCGGCGTGTCGCCACCGCCGTCCGGGGCGTAGAAACCGGCGTCCCACCGCCCGGCCGGGACCTCGCTGATCGCGTCCACGCCATCGACCAGGTTGCGCCAGTACGTGTCCAGGTCGGGCGAGCCGGGCAGCAGCACGGACATCCCGACGATGGCCACCGGCGGCTGCCGGTGCGGCTGCTCGTCCGTCACGCTCACCAGCCCGAGGCGGTGTAGACGACGGACCCCGTGGACTCCTCGCCCCAGGCCAGCTCGCGCAGCAGCGCCAGCGTGCCCTCCTCGGGGTCGATGAGCGAGATGCCGCGCCGGGCGTATTCGCGGCCGAGTTCGGGTGTGACCATCCCGCCGTGGGCTCCGGCCGGTGCCCAGGGACCCCAGTGCACGGTCAGCGCCCGGCGGCCGGTGCGATCCCGCCACCGCGCGCCGAGGGTTTCCAGCGCGTCGTTGGCCGCCGCGTAATCCACCTGGCCACGGTTGCCGAGGACGGCGGCGATACTGCCGAACAACACGGCGAACGCCGGGGGTTCGGGCAGTTCGGCCAGCGCGTCCAGCAGCGTCCGGGCCCCCTCCACCTTGGTGCCGTACACCCGCTGGAAGGACTCGGCGGACTTCTCCGCGATCAGCCGGTCCTCGATCACACCGGCCCCGTAGACCACACCGTCCAGCCGTCCGTGGTCGGCGTGGATCTGCTTCACCGCCTGGAGCACCGCCTCGGCGTCGCGGACATCCACCGAGCGATAGCGGACACGGGCGCCGAGCGCGGTCAACTCCTCGACGGTGGAGGCGACTTCGCGCCGCGCCAGGATCCGGGCGACCTCCCGCTGGATCTCGGCGGGCCCGAGCCCGCCACGGGCCGCGAGCGCCGCGCGCAGGGCGGTCTCGTCGCGGGCCCCGGCGGTGGCCGGATCCTCGGAGCCGACGGGCTCCGGCGTACGGGCGAGCAGCTCGATCCGGCAGCGGGCGGCGGACGCGAGGGTGGCGGCGAACCGCGCGGTGATGCCCCGCGCCCCACCGACCAGGACCACCACCGCGTCCCGATCCAGCCCGAGCGCGGCGGCCTCCGCAGCGCCGTCCCCGGCGGGCCCGGCCCCCGAACCGGCGAGCGCGCCCAACGGGGCCTCCACGAGGTCCAGCCGGTGACGCCGACCTTCCGCGGTGCGCAGAACGACGGGCGTACGGTCCGGGGCAAGCAGCTCATCGAGCAGCCCGTCGGCCAGGGCGTGGGCGGACATGGCCGCGCGGGCGGAGCCGGCCGCGCGAGTGGATCCGCCCGCGTCGGCGGACCCGGTCGCCTCGGCAGACCCGACCACATCGGCAGACCTGGCCACGTTGGCAGACCCGACCACATCAACGGACCCGACCACCTCAGCGGACCCGACCACCTCAGCGGACCCGACCACCTCAGCGGACCCGACCACGTCAACGGACCCGACCGCCTCGGCGGACGTGCCCACGTCAACGGACCCGGCCACATCGGCGGAGCCGACCGCGTCGGTCAGTCCGGTCGGCTCGGCGGGGAACTCCACCAGTCGGGTGACCGTGTCCGGGTACTCCCTGGCCACCGTGCGGAACACGCCACGCAGCCCCGCCGTGCGCGCGGCGAGCGGGTCGGTGCGGCGGAGCGCCAGCAGCCACTGCGGGGCGCGCCGCAGCGCCGACTGGAGGACCGTGAACGCCTCGGGCAGCACCGGCGCGCCGGAGGCCGCCAGCGGATCGAGCAGCAGCACACCGTCCACCCGGCCGTCGTCCTCGGTGAGCTGATGACCGGCGGGGAGGATGACGGCCTCGGCACCGCGCTCGCCGAGACGGGAGGCCACCGCCTCGGCCACCCCGTCGCCGTCCCCGCCGAGCAGGGCGAAGCGCCGACCGGTCAGGGCGGGCGGCGCGGCGGCGCCCTCGTCCGGTGCGCCGAGGGGCACGGGCACCAGCCGCATCCGCTTGGGCGCCACGCCGGGCACGGCCACAGGCATGGGCTCCGCCACCCGCACGGGCGCCGGCCTCGGTTCGTCGGGCGGCCCGGCGGTCGCGATGCCCGCGGGGGCGGGCGCGAGACGGGCGGTGAGCCAGTCGGTGACGGCGGCCGTGGTGCGGGCCTTGGCCAGCTCCTCCAGCTCCTCATCGCCCAGGGTGGCGGTGTCCGCGCCCGCGACACCGAGGCGCCGCGCCAACTCGCCCGCGATCTCGGCGCGTTTGATGGAGTCGATGCTGAGATCTGCCTCGAGGTCGAGGTCCGGTTCGATCATGTCGACCGGGTAGCCGGTGCGTTCGCTGATGATCTCGGAGACCGCACGCAGCACATCGGGCCCGGTGGCGGGCGCGGGCGGGGCAGGAGCCACGTCGGCGACCGGGGACGGTGCCTCCGGGGTCGGTGCCTCCGACGCGGTGGCCACCGGGACGAGTTCGGAGGGCAGGGCCGTGGCCGGGGCCACCGGGGACGGTGGCGCCGCGCGCCGTTCGCCCGGCGCGCCACCGAAGTACGTAAGGAGCACATCGCGCTGGGCGGCGATCATCTCCCGGCTGGTTCTCAGGAACTCCGAGATCAGGGCGTCTCTGTCGCCGTACTCGCCGCCCCCCGTCCTATCCGTCTGGCTCACCGTAGCCTCCATGACACGTCGGGCCGGTGCCAGCGCACCGGGCAGGAGCTCACCGTCCGTGGTGCGGATGAGGTGTCCGTCGACCGTCCAGCCGGGCCGCTTCGGTGGCGGGGCGGATCCCGCCGCCACCGCGTCCCGGCCGTGGAACAGCCAGGCCGTGCGCACCGGAACGCCCGCGACGGCCAGCCGGGCGAGGGTGTCGAGAAACCCACGCGGCCCGGCGGCGCCGGACCGCCGTCCCTCGCAGGCGAGGGCGAGATGCGGACGGCCATCGAGGATCTCCCCCACCAGCCGGGTGAGCACCGTCCCCGGACCGGCCTCCACGAAGATCCGTGCGCCCGCCTCGTACATGGCCTCGATCTGCGCCACGAAGCGGACCGGCGCGCCGATCTGGGCGGCGAGTTCGGCGCGGATGGCATCCGGTTCCGCGCCGTGCGGGGCAGCGGTGCGGTTCGCCCAGACGGGGAACTCGGCCGCCCGTACCGGATGTCGGGCCAGCGCCTCCGCGAATCGCGCACCGGCCCCGGCCACCAGCGGGCTGTGGAAGGCGCAGGCCACCGGGATCCGTTTGACCGAGTGCCCGGCCTCCCGCAGCAGCCGCACCGCCTCCTCGACGTCCCGCTGGGGCCCGGAGATCGCGGTCTGCCGTGGCGCGTTGTGGTTGGCGGCCACCACACGCCCGTCGAGCCCGGCCGCGCGCAGCACCGGCTCGATCTCGTCGGGGGCGGCGGTCACGGCCGCCATCGTGCCGGGCTCCTCCCCGTCGGCCTCGGCGGCGCCGAGGATGGCGGCCGCCCGCTCGGCGCTCAGCTGCGGCAGCGTACGGGGGTCGAGCGCGCCCGCGGCGCACAGCGCGACCAGCTCGCCGTAGCTGTGTCCGGCCGCCATGTCGGGCCGTACCCCGGCCGAGGTCAGCAGGGTGTACGCGGCGAGCCCGACGATGCCCAGTGCGGGCTGGGCCACCCGGGTGTCGGTGATCGCGGTGCGCCGCGCCGACTCCCCGGCCCCGTCGAAGGCGGCGGGGGGATACAGCGCGTCGGCGTAGTCGCGTCCGTGGCGCAGATGGCGCTGGAGCTCGGGGAAGGTGATGAAGGCGTCGGCGAACATCCCGGGTCGCTGGCTGCCCTGCCCGGGGAAGAGAAACGCGACCTTGCCGCGCCCCGCCCCGCCCTCGGCCTCCCCACTGTCCCCGTTCTGCTCGGCCTCCCCGCTCTCCTCCCTCTTCTCGGGCGCGTCCGGGGCCGTATACAGCCCATCCGGTCCGCGCGGGCCCTGGCCCGGCGGATCGCCCGCGAGCACCTGGCGTAATCGTGCGGCCAGGTCGTCCAGGTCCGAGGCCACGACGGCCACCCGGACCGGTTCCCGGCCGGCGTCGGCGCGCCGGGAGGCGGTCAGCGCCAGGTCGCGCAGCCGCCACGGCCGACCCGCCGCGTCATTGGCCATGAGCTGGTCGAGTGTCTCCTGGACCACCCGCAGCGCCGCCGCCCGGTCGGCTCCGCGGAAGAGGAACAGCTCGGCGGGCCAGGCGTCCAGCCCCTGCGCGGGTGGCGCCCCGCGGCCGTGTGCGGCGAGCACCACGTGGAAGTTGGTCCCGCCGAAGCCGAACGCGCTGACCCCGGCCACCCGCTCGGCCGGCGCGGCGGCCCATGGCCGGGCCCGGGTGTGGAAGGCGAAGGGGCTGCGGTCCGCGTCCCATGCCTCGTTGGGCCGGGTCAGATGCAGGGTCGGCGGTGTGATTCCCGTGTGCAGCGCCATCGCGGCCTTCACCAGCCCGGCGAGACCCGCGGCGCATTTGGTGTGCCCGATCTGCGACTTCACCGAGCCCAGCGCACACGCCCCGGGTTCGGCCCCGGCCTCGGTGAACACCTCGCCCAGGACGGTGAGTTCGGTGCGGTCGCCGACGGCCGTACCGGTGCCGTGCGCCTCGATCAGGCCGACGTCGGCGGGCGAGACGCGGGCATTGGCGTAGGCGCGCTCCAGCGCGGCCCGCTGGCCCTCGGGGCGCGGGGCGGTCAGCCCGAGCGAGCGGCCGTCGCTGGAGGAGCCGACGCCCTTGACGACGGCGTAGACGCGGTCGCCGTCCCGTTCGGCGTCGGCCAGCCGTTTGAGGACGACACACGCGACACCCTCGCCGAGCGCGATCCCGTCGGCCGAGCTGTCGAAGGTCCGGGAGCGGCCCGTCGGCGAGAGGGCGTGCACGGAGGAGAAGAGCACGTAGTCGTTGATGCCGTTGTGCAGGTCGGCGCCGCCGCACAGCACGAGGTCGCTGGTGCCCGCGGTCAGCTCCTTGCAGGCCACGTCCACGGCGGCCAGCGATGACGCGCAGGCCGCGTCCACGGTGTAGTTGGCGCCGCCGAGGTCGAGCCGGTTGGCGATCCGCCCGGAGATGACGTTGGCGAGCATGCCGGGGAAGGAGTCCTCGGTGAGCCGGGGCAGCTGGTCCGCCAGGGCCTGCGGCACCTCGTGGACGTAGGACGGCAGGACGGCGCGCAGCGTCTGGGCGTTGGACAGATCACTGCCCGCCTCGGCGCCGAACACCACGGAGGTGCGGGAGCGGTCGAAGGTCCGGCCGCCGTCACACGGGTCGCCGTATCCGGCGTCGTCCAGGGCCCGGCGGGCGGCCTCCAGGGCCAGCAGCTGTACGGGTTCGATGCTGCCGAGCGAGGCCGGGGGGATGCCGTAGCGCAGCGGGTCGAAGGGGATGGGGGGCAGAAAGCCGCCCCATTGGGAGGCGGAGGCGCCGTCCTTGCCGCCGGTGTAGTGGACTGCGGGATCCCAGCGCTCGGCGGGCACCTCGGTGACGGTGTCCACACCGCCCACCACATTGGCCCAGTACGAGGCGAGGTCGGGTGCCTGCGGAAACATGCACGCCATGCCGACGACGGCCACGTCCAGCGGCTCGGGTGCCTCGGCCGCTGCCGGGGCCGTGGCCACGCCCAGGTGCTCGCACACGGCCTCCGCGCGTGCGGTGAGGAAGTCGGCGGCGCCGGGGCCCACCGCATGGTGCAGTGTGGCGATCGTGGTGGTGGCCGAGCGCATCACGGCCACCTGCCCGGCCATGAACATCCCGCCGCTGAGCTGGCCTTCCTCGTCCACCGGGGTCAACGCGCCGTCGGGTCCGCGGTCCACGCCCTTGCTGGCGATCCTCAGCCGTCCCACGTTCAGCCGCTCCAGCCGCTCCCAGACCTCCCGGTCCGGCAGGCCCTCGTGGCGCAGCCGCTCCTTCACGGTGTCGAAGCTCTCGGTGAAGGGGCTGGGCACGCAGCGTGTGGCATGGCCGGGGGCGGTCTCCAGCAGCACGGTGTGCACGGCGGCCACCACCTGGCGCTGGAAGAGCGGCTGTACGGCGCCGTGTGCCACCGCCTCCTCGGTGAACAGGTACGCGGTGCCCATCAGCGATCCGACGGCGACGCCGCGCCGGGTGAGCGGGGCGGCGAGCGCGGCCACCATCGCGGCGGAGCGTTCGTCGTGCACTCCCCCGGCGAAGAAGATCTCGATGCCCCCGCCGTCGGTGCCATCGGTGCGGTCGAGGCCATCGGTCGCGTCGGCGCCGTCCGTACCCGCCGTGTGACGCGGGTGGTGTGCGGCCTCGTCGAGGAAGTCCTCGATGACGGCGATCTGGGCCTCCCACAGCGGGAAGCTGTTGCGCGGCCCCACGTGGCCGCCGCATTCGGAGCCCTCGAAGACGAACCGCCGGGCACCGGCCTGGAGGAACTGGCGCAGCAGCCCCGGCGAGGGCACGTGCAGATAGGTGGCGATGCCGTCCCGCTCCAGCGCCTTGGCCTGGGACGGCCGTCCGCCCGCGATGATCGCGTGGCTGGGACGGATCTCCCGTACGGCCTCGAGCTGGGCGTTCCTGATCTCCTCGGGTGCGAAGCCGAGGACACCGACGCCCCAGGGGCGTCCCTCCAGCGCCGCCGCGGCCTCCTCCAGCATGGTGCGCGCCTGCTCGCGTCCGGCCAGGGCGAGCGCGATGAACGGCAGCGCTCCCCCGGCGGCGACGGCGGAGGCGAACGCGCCCTGGTCGCTGACCCGGGTCATCGGGCCCTGTGCGAGCGGCAGCCGGGTGCCGAGGCGGGTGCTCAGCGGGGCGCCGGGGCGCAGCGCCGATACGATGGCGGAGCCGGTCCGTACGGCCTCGTGTGCGGCCTCCCGGACGGCGTCCGCGATGCCCCGGACCGTCCGGCCGGCGTCCCGCCACCGCTCGGCGAACCGCGCGGCCAGGAAGCCCTCCTGACCAACCGTCAGGTCTGGCCCGATGTGCGGGGCGCGCCCCCGGCGCCGCAGGATCCGGTGTCCGTCGAGGACGGTGGTCTCGGAGCCGTCCATGGAGCGGATGGCCGCGGCACGGTCCTCCGGGAGCCGGGATTCGGCGAGCAGGGCCAGCTGGGTGTCGAGGACGACCCCGGCCGCGCCGCCGAGCACGGACGCGGCGGCGGTACGCGGGCCGATGCCGCCGCAGGCCCACACCGGTATGGGCACCCGGGGGTCGGCGAGGAGCCGCTGGAGCAGGACGAAGGTGCCCAGCGGACCGATGCGGCCGCCGCTCTCGCTCCCCCGGGCGATCAGCCCGTGCGCACCGGCGCGGATGGCATCGAGGGCCCCGTCAAGGTCTGTCACCTCGACCAGCACGCGGCAGCGGTCGGCAACGGCCTCCACCGGCCAGGGCGAGTCCGCGCCGAGCACCACCGCATGCGGACCGGGCGCGTCACCGTGCGAGCCGCCCGTGGGGGTGCCGGTGGACCGGGCGTCCAGTAGGTCCGCGGGGGTGAGGCGGCAACCCGCCGCGACCCGCACGCCGTACCGGCCACCGGCCGCCCACTCGCGGATGTCCTCCCACGCCTGGAGGGCTTCGCGGCCCGCCGTTCCCAGGTCGAGGACGCCGAGACCGCCCGCGCGGCCGACCGCCGCGGCGAGTCTCGCGTCCGGTTCCCCGAACGGAGTGATGCCGATGACAAGATCGCCTGCGTCCACGGCGGTTGACATGTTTTCTCCAAAAAAATCGCTAGCGCGGCAGGAAATGGAGATAATTCGGGCAACTCACGTCGAACATATGGCGTGGCAATCTCACGAAACGGCGCCGACTGAAATTAGCCACGTCATTACTGAAGAGTCAACAAGCAGTCGTTCACGCTCTCGCCGCGACGGGCTGAATCTCGCCAGACGCGAGGACACGGGCCGCGCCGCCACCTTCTCTCCCCCTGTTAAACATTCATATATTTCATGTGAACGAGATCGTTTTCGAAGGTAGGCCAGGACGCATGAGCCAACCTTGAATGCGCCTTAACGTGCGCGAACGCTGGATCTTCATTTCGCTGTCGCGAATTTCGAATCCGGAACGGAGCGGCGGGGTGCCCGGCCTGGAGGCCAAGCGGGTGCACCCCGCCCTCGGGGAGAGCGCCGACGGGCTCGGTCTCAGCCCGTTTCCGTCACTTCCCTTGCCCCGGATGTCGTCTCGAGCACCTCCCGGACCTCGTCGGCGGCGATGTCCCGCAACTCCTCGCCGACCAGCAGCCACCGGGTGATGCCGATCGACTCCAGGAACGGCAGATCGTGGCTGGCGACCACGAGTGCGCCCTGGTAGGAGTCCAGCGCGCTCGTCAGCTGTCGCGCACTGGCCAGGTCGAGGTTGTTGGTCGGCTCGTCGAGCAGCAGCAACTGCGGGGCCGGTGCGGCGAGCATGGTGGCCGCGAGGGCGGCCCGGAAGCGTTCGCCACCGGAGAGGGTGCCCGCCGGCTGCTCCGCACGCGCGCCCTTGAAGAGGAAGCGCGCGAGCTGGGCGCGGATGTGGTTGTCGGTGACACCGGGCGCCCGGCGCGCCACGTTGGCCGCCACGCTCAGCTCGTCGTCCAGCACGTCCAGCCGCTGGGGGAGGAACCGCAGCGGTACGTACGTCCTGGCCTCGCCGGACAGCGGGGCGAGCCCGCCGGTGAGGGTGCGCAGCAGTGTGGTCTTACCGGCCCCGTTGCGCCCGACCAGCGCGATGCGTTCGGGCCCGTGCACATGGAGGGTGGCATCGCGCAACGCGCCGTACCGGGGGCGCAGTTCACTCAGGCTGAGCACGGTGCGGCCCGCGGGTACGGCGGTGTGCGGCAGGCTCACCCGGATCTCGGCGTCGTCGCGGACCGCGTCCGCGGCCTCCTCACGCCGCTCGCGCGCCTCGTGGAGGCGGTCCTCGTGCAGATCGCGGAGCTTGCCGGCCGACTCCTGCGCGGCCCGCTTGCGGGCACCGGCGACGATTCTCGGGGCCCGCCGCTCGATGTCCATCTTCTTGCTGTTCCGCTGACGGCGTGCCAGTTTGATGTGGGTCTCCTCCAGTTCGCGCTTTTGCCGCCGCACATCCGCCTCGGCGGCCCGCAGCATGCGCGCTGCCGCCTCCTGCTGGGTGGCCAGCGCCTCCTGGTAGGCGGACCAGCCGCCGCCGTACCAGGTCACCGCCCCGGCCCGCAGTTCGGCGATGCGGTCCACCCGCTCCAGCAGCTCACGGTCGTGGCTGACCACGACCAGCACACCGGAGCGCCAGGAGTCCACGGCGTCGTAGAGCCGGCGCCGCGCGAACAGGTCGAGGTTGTTGGTGGGTTCGTCGAGCAGCAGGACGTCGGGACGCTCCAGGAGCAGGGCGGCCAGGCGCAGCAGTACGGTCTCCCCGCCGGACAGATGGCCGACGGTGCGGTCCAGTTCGACATCGCCGAGCCCGAGTTGGCCCAGTGTCGCCAGGGCCCGCTCCTCGACGTCCCAGTCGTCGCCGATCGTCTCGAAGTGGGCCTCGTCGACGTCCCCGGCCTCGATGGCGCGCAGGGCGGCGCGCCGCTCGGCGATGCCCAGGGCCTGGTCCACGCGGAGGGTGGTGTCGAGCGTGATGTCCTGCGGAAGGTAGGCGAGGCTGCCGCCGACGGTCACCGACCCCTGGGTGGGGCGCAACCGGCCGGCGACCAGCCGCAGCAACGTGGACTTGCCACTGCCGTTGGTGCCCACGAGGCCGGTGCGGCCGCGTCCGATGCCGAGCGAGAGCCCGTCGAAGACGGGCATGCCGTCCGGCCACTGGAAGGACACGGCCGAGCAGGTCACGGAGGCGCTGGGGGTGGGGGATGCTGCCATGGTGTTCTCGCATTCGTAAGCGCTGTGAACAAGGGGCTACGTATGCGAGCACCACGCGGCGACCAAGCCGGGAAATCGGGTGCGGCCCTCCGAAGGGTGAGGGACGGCGTATGCACCGAGGTCGCATCCACGCGGGGTCACGGGCGGCAAGAAGGCCGGCTACGGCGTGACGGGTTACGGCTTGTGCCGTACCGCGCGATGATCGCGAACCTCAGATACGCAACGTCCACCTCTATCGGAGACAACAGGACCCGGGCAGTGTACCCCAGCCGTGGGGTGTGATGTCGTGGCCGCGGCCGGGCGGGGGCCGCGCTGCCACCTTCCTGCCAACCTTTCCCACTCCCCCGCTACCGCGTACGACCGCCGTTACGATCACCGCGTGACCTGGCGGCGCACCCGCACCGAGGTGCGCCGCCCGTTTCGGGTCGCATCGGATCATCGGATCAAGGGGCGTGAGAAGTGAACAGCCGGTTAAGCATCGCGGCCGTGTCGGCCGTCTCCCTGGTGGCGCTCCTGGGCGGCACGACGGTGGCGACGGCGCAGGAGTCCGACCCGGCGCCGAAGTCCTGTGACGGTGTCCGGCTGACCGGCGAGCTCCCCGCTCCGGCGCCCGGCCAGGCCGTTTCGGGGCAGATCACCATTGGCGCGGACTGCAAGCCGGAGCGGGTCTCCGTCCAGCGCGGCCCGGCGTCGGCCCGCTCGGCCGGCGCCGCGACCGCCTCGACCGCTGCGGGCAGCAGCGCCACGGCCACCGCCGCCGGCCATCAACTACGTGGCTGGAACGAGATGTACGACTGCTGCAACATCCGGATGACGGGCCTGTACACCGCCTCCTCATGGGACACGGCCAACGGGCGCATCACCACGGGCGGCACCACGGCCACCCAGGAGTGGAACCGCGAGCCGTGGGACGCCGGTTGGTCGCTCACCTCGCAGACCGCGAAGGACGACTGCGTCGCGGATTGCGCCGAGGTCAATTCCGAGGCGCACGCCGACTTCGCGTACAAGGGTGTCTTCGACCCGACCGGCGGCTGGTACGACAACACCCACCACTCGTACGTGCACTTGAAGGCGGACGGGACGGCGAGCTGCCGCTTCGATGTGGAGCTGCGGCACACCTTCGTGGGGTGGAACTGGCGGTACGGCTGCGAGTGACCGCACCGGCGGTGCGATGGCACACGGCGTGGCCACCGCCGTGTGCCATCACGCGTCAAGCGTGGTGCGGGGTCACGGCGCCCCAGCGCACCCGAGCAGTATCCGGGCGAGCTCACGCGGCTGGGAGAACATCGGCCAGTGGCCGGTGTCCATCTCGACCAGCCGCCAGTGCTCGCTCTTCAGCAGCTCGGCCACATCGTCCATCGGCTCATCGCCGTCGAGCAGACACTTGATGTACGTGGCCGGAAGCCCACCCAGCGGGCGCGCCAGCACGGCAGGCTCGGACAGTGTGGCGCCCGGATGCGGCGTGGCACCGGCCACGATCCGCGCGATCTGCTCGTCGGTGAGCCCCTGGCCCTCGTAGTCGGCCTCGGTCAGGGGCGCCCAGAAGCCGTCGTTCGCGGCCATCGACGCCTCCACCATGGCCCGGCCGCTCGGCCAGGCCGACAGGAACGACTCACCATCCACCGGGACGTTGGAGTCCACGAACACCGCATGGGCCAGCCGGTCGCCGATGCGCTCGGCGGCCTGGCCGACCGGGATGCCCGCATAGCTGTGCCCCACCAGGACCACATCGCGCAGATCGAGGCGCTCGATCTCGCCGACGATGTCCTGGACGTGGGTCTGCTGCCCGGCCGCCACACCCTGCTGATCGGCGAGTCCGGACAGCGTGAGGGCATGGGCGCCGTGTCCGGCCGCCCGTAGCTCCGGCACCACCTCGTCCCATGCCCACGACCCCAGCCACGCACCCGCCACCAGTACGAATTCCGTCATGGTGGCAAGGTAGCGCGGGGGTCTGACAACGGGCTCACAGGACGTCGAGGGGTACGGGCCCCGTGGGCGGTGGGAAGGCGCGGTCCAGCGTGGCCAGGTCCTCCGGGGTGAGCTCGAGGTCCAGCGCGGCGCGGTTCTCCTCGACATGCTCGACCCGCCCGGCCTTGGGGATCGCCATCACCCCCTGCCTCAGCACCCACGCCAGCATGACCTGCGCGGGCGTCGCGCCATGGGCCCCTGCGACCTCCCGCAGCGCGCCGGTGCGCGGCAGGCGTCCCTGCTCGATGGGCGAATAGGCCATCAGCGGGATGTCGCGCCGGTGGCACCAGGGCATGAGGTCGTACTCGACACCGCGCCGGGTGAGGTTGTAGAGCACCTGGTTGGTGGCGACACCGTCGCCACCGGGGATGGAGACGAGGTCCGTCATGTCAGAGGCATCGAAGTTGCTCACACCCCAGTGCCGGATCTTGCCGCTCTCGGTGAGTTCGCTGAAGGCTTCGAGGGTCTCCTCCAGTGGGATCCGCCCCCGCCAGTGCAGCAGATACAGGTCCAGCCGGTCCGTGCCGAGCCGCCGCAGGCTGGCCTCGCAGGCCGCGATGGTGCCACTGCGGTCGGCGTGGCCGGGGAGCACCTTGCTGACCAGGAACACCTCGTCGCGGCGACCGGCGATCGCCTCTCCGACACGTTCCTCGGAGGCGCCGTTGCCGTACATCTCGGCCGTGTCCACGACGGTCATGCCGAGGTCGAGCCCACGCCGCAGCGCCGCGATCTCATCGGCGCGGCGCCGTGGGTGGTCACCGATGCGCCAGGTGCCCTGGCCGAGCAGCGGGATCCGCTCCCCCGAGGGCAGCGGGACGGTGTCCGGTGCGCTGGTCATCTTGCCCGCCTCCCTGGTTCTCCGGCTGCCTCCCACGGTAGGCGACGCCACGCGCGATGCGATGCCCGCACCGCCTGGCCCCGGCGGTCGGTCGGGCCCCTCCACGCCGAGGGGCGGGCCGAATGTGCCGGCCCGCCCCTGAATGACTCCCTGAAGAGCACCGGGAAATTCCGGCGCCGAGAACTTACGCGGTTTCGGGGCGCCGCGCGGTGGCGATCAGATAACCCAGCTCGGGCATTTCCATGTTCTCGCCCTCCGCGGGCTTCAACTTGTTGAAGACCTCCGGATCGACCTTGGACGCCAGCTGCTCCATGTTCTGGGCCATGGCCTCACCGAGCCGCCGGACCGACTGCTTGGTGGTGCTTTCGCTGACGTCGAGCAGCTCCGTACAGCGCAGCCCGGCCCGGCGCAGCATCGCCGGGTACGTCTCGAAAGACGCGGGCGGCTGGGTGAGGTACCGCTGGAGAATGTTCTCGATGACCGGCCGCCGCTCCTCGGATATCTCCTCGCGCTCGTAGTTGTCGGTGAGCGCCAGCCGCCCGCCCGGGCGCAGTACGCGGGCGGCCTCCGTGAGCGCCGCCGTCCGGTCGGGCATCTGCATCACGGATTCCAGCATCCAGACGGCGTCGAAGGAGCCGTCGTCGAAGGCCAGGTCCATCGCGTCGCCGTACTGGAAGGTGACCTTGCCGCTCACCCCGGCGGCCTCGGCCAGCTCATTGGCCTTCTCGACCTGCTTACGGCTGACGCTGATGCCCACCACCTCGGCACCCGTCTTCTGCGCGAGCCTGATCGCGGGCCCGCCGAAGCCGCAGCCGATGTCCAGGACCCGGGAGCCGGCGCCGATGCGCAGCCGCGCGATCATCATGTCGGTGAGCCGGTCGGCGGCGTCCTCCAGGGTGGTGCTGTCCTCCTGGCTGTTCCAGTAGCCGACGTGGATGTTCGGGCCGTACAGCGAGGCGTCGAACATGCCCACCAGCTGGTCGTAGAACTCACCGACCCGCTCACCGACCGCGCTGACATTGGACGACGTCATGATGTTTCCTCCCGCAGTAATGGAAAGGTCTTCGGCGACATCAGAAATCCGCGAGCGCCTTCCCCGTTTTTTCTTCCGCGCTTCGAATGAACGCGAGCCTATCAGGATGTCAGGCAATGCGAATCACACGTTCTCCGCAAGCCAGTTGAGAACCGCTTCGGCGGCCACGCCGGCGAAATCCTCCATCATGGTGAAGTGGTCGCCGGGAACGTCGATACGGGTGAGCGTGGCGCCCCATGCCGATTCTTCGTCGTTCCCCTCCCCGGATCCCGGAAAGGATTCCTCCGCTTTCACCGTGAGAATCGGCGCGTCGATCGGCGTCGGCCCCCAGTCGGAGAAGAGGCGCAGATAGCCCCCCATCGCGGTCAGCCTGCCCTCGTCCACCACGCCGAACATCTTTTCCCGGTCGAACATCTTGCCGGACAGATTCGTCTGGATCCACGGCAGCGCCTCGCTGCGCGGCAGATAGGTGTCCAGCAGAACGACCGCCGCGGGCGCGTTGCCACGTGCCTCCAGCCACCCGGCGACCGCCTGGGCGATCCAGCCGCCGGACGAGCGTCCGACGAGCACGAACGGCTTCTCCCCGACACAGCGCAGCACCGCCTCCGCCTGCATCTCCACGACGGCGTCGACGCTCGCCGGAAGCAGTTCCCCCTTGCCGAAGCCGGGCTCGGGCAGCACGGAGACATCGCGGCGGCCCCGGAACCCGGCCGCGAAGCGGGCGTACTCACGGGGTCCGGAGATGGCGACCAGCGACGGGAAGCACACCAGCCCCGGCGCCGTACTGCCCTTGGAGAGCCGCACCAGCTTGGGCGGGGTGGTCAGCTCCGCCGCCGTACGGAACGACGGGCGCAGCCGGGCCGCGGCCATGAGCAACTGGGTGCCCGCCACGTACTGTTCATCGGCGCATGCCTGCCGGTACAGCGCCTCGATCGTCGAGCCGGTCGCGGCTTTGGCCGCACCGGCGGTCGTGGCCGCACCGGCGGTCGTGGCCTGATGCGGCGCTCCGGCGGCGGGCGCCTCGCCTCGGGGCGCGGAGTCCGAGGCGCCGGGGACCAAGTGGGCCCGCAGATGGGCGGCCAGCGCCGCAGGTGTGGTGTGGTCGAAGAGCAGCGTGGCGGGCAGGTTGAGACCGGTGGCGAGGTTGAGCCGGTTGCGGATCTCCACCGCGGTGAGCGAGGTGATGCCCAGCTCGAGGAAGGCGTGGTCGTCCTCCACCAGGTCCGGTGAGTCATGGCCGAGCACGGTGGCGGCATGTGTGCGCACCAGCTCGGTCAGGACCTGGGTCTGCTCCCTGGCCGACAGCCCCTGCAGACGCTGCCCGATCGGCTCCACTCCCCCGGCGCCGGTGGCGGAGCCGGATGCGGCGTTGCGGGCGGTACGGCGGGCCGGGACCCGGACCAGCCCGCGCAGCAGATGCGGGACGCCGAGGGAGGCGGCCTGCACTCGTAGGGCGGCGATGTCGAGCCGCATGGGTACGAGGAGCGGGTGTGCGCCGTTGGTGCTTTCCGACCGCGGGCCGCCGCTCGCATCGGTGCCCTCGCCCGGCCCGTAGTCCCCGGCCGGGGCCTGCGCTCGCGCCGTCGCCGCCTCGAAGAGCGCCAGGCCCTCCTCTGACGACAGTGCGGTCACTCCCGCCCGGTTGAGCCGTTCGACGTCGCTGTCGTCCATGTGCCCCGTCATGGCGCTGCGTTCGGCCCACAGCCCCCAGGCCAGGGAGACCGCCGGCAGCCCCCGCGCCCTGCGCAGCTGCGCCAGCGCGTCCAGGAACGCGTTGGCCGCGGCGTAGTTGGCCTGGCCACTGCCACCGAACACGCCCGCCGCCGAGGAGAACAGCACGAACGCGGACAGCGGCAGGTCCTCCGTCAGCTCATGGAGGTTGAGGGCGGCATCGGCCTTGGGCCGCAACACCGTATCGACGCGCTCCGCGGTCAGCGACCCGATCACCCCGTCATCGAGGACACCGGCCGCGTGCACCACCCCGGTCAGCGGATGCTCGGCCGGTACGGAGGCCAGCAGCCGCGCCAGCGCGGCGCGGTCGGCCGTGTCGCAGGCGGCCAGGGACACCGAGGCCCCCGACGCGGTCAGCTCGTCCACCAGCCCGGCGGCGCCGGTCGCCTCCCGGCCCCGGCGGCTGGTCAGCAGCAGATGGCGTACGCCGTGCTCGGCCACCAGGTGACGGGCCACCAGGGACCCCAGTACCCCCGTGGCACCGGTGATGAGGACCGTTCCCTCCGGGTCCCACAGTGAGGTGGCACCGGCCTCGCCGTCCCGCTCCCCTGCCGACGCGGACGTGGACGTGGACGAGGACGAGGACGAGGACGAGGTCCCGCGGGCCGCCGGGACCCGGGCGAGCCGTGGCACCAGCACCGCGCCGCCGCGCACCGCCAGCTGCGGCTCGTCGCCGGACAGGGCCTGCGGCAGGGCGGCGAAGGACGCCTCCTGGTCGTCCAGGTCGAGCAGCAGGAACCGGTCGGGGTTCTCCGACTGCGCCGACCTCACCAGCCCCCACACTGCGGCGCAGGCCGGATCGGCGAGCGGCTCCCCGGGCCGGACACCGACCGCCCTACGGGTGACCAGCACCAGCCGGGACCGTCCGAACCGCTCATCGGCCAGCCACGACTGCACCAGCGCGAGCGCCCGGTGCGCCGTGGCGCGGACCGTCTCGGCAGACGGCAATTCGCGTGCCGCCGGGTCCGTTTCGTCGCGCGTGGCGAGTGTGTGGGGCGTGGGGGACGGGACCGGAGAGAGGGAGGACAGGGAGGCGAACACCAGATCCGGCGCCGTTCGCCCCGCCTCGATGGCCTCTCCCAGAGCGGACAGATCCGCATGCGTCTCGGCGAGGGCACCGGCCGTGCCCGCCGACTTCAGCGCCGCCGACAGCCCCGTGTCGCCTTCGGCGAGCACGGCCCAGCGGCCGGCGGAGCCGGACGATGGGGACACCACCCCGGGTGCCGTCCACTCCAGGTGGAAAAGCGATTCGTGGAAGGCACCATGCGCCGCACCGAGCTGGTCGCGGGCGACCGCGCGGGTGACGAGGGAAGCCACCGAGGCCACCGGCTGCCCCGACTCGTCGAGCGCGGTCAGCGACACCGCGTCCGCCCCTGCCGGGGCCAGCCGCACCCGCAGCGCGGACGCGCCGGTGGCATGCAGCGCCACTCCGCTCCAGGCGAAGGGAAGCCGGACCCGTCCGGTGCCGGACCCCTCGTCCCGGCGGACGTCGCCATCGGGCTCGGGGAGGCGGACGAAGCCGCCGAACGCCATCGCGTGCAACGCGGCGTCCAGCAGGGCCGGGTGGAGGCCGAAGCGCTCGGCGTCCTGCCGCGCCTCCTCGGCCAGGCGGACCTCCGCGAAGACCTCGTCGCCCTTGCGCCAGACGGCGCGCAGCCCCTGGAAGGACGGCCCGTAGCCGAGCCCGGTCCGTGCGAACCGTTCGTAGAGCCCGCCGACATCCACCGCCTCCGCACCGGCCGGTGGCCATGCCTCCGGGCCGGTGGGGTGACCGGCAGCCGCCGAGGTGCCGCTGCCGAGGACGCCGGTGGCGTGCTGCGTCCAGGGGCTGTCCTCCGTCTGTGCGTACACACCGACCGAGCGCCGACCCGCCTCGTCGGGACCGCCGACGGCGACCTGCAGCCGGACCGTGCCCTGCTCGGGCAGCACCAGCGGTGCTCCCAGGGTCAGTTCGTCCACCTGGTCGCAGCCGACCGCGTCACCCGCCCGCATCAGCAACTCCACGAAGGCCGTGCCGGGCAGCAGCGTGACATCCGCCACCGCGTGGTCGGCGAGCCAGGGGTGGGTGCGGAGCGAGAGCCGACCGGTGAGCAGGAAACCATCCGAGTCGGGCAGTGGCAGGGCGGCGCCCAGCAACGGATGTCCGGCCGCGTCCAGCCCCACCGATGCCACATCACCGGCGGCGTCGATGGCCTCGGACTCCAGCCAGAAGTGGGTGCGCTGGAAGGCATAGGTCGGCAGATCGACGCGCCGCGCGCCCGTTCCCGCGAACATCCCCGCCCAGTCGACGGACGCGCCGCCGACGTATGCCTCGGCGAGGGAGGTGGCGAATCGGTCGAGACCACTTTCGTCGCGGCGCAGCGAACCGACGGCGGTGACACGGGTGCCGTGGTCCTCGGCAGTCTGTTCCACGCCCATGGTGAGCACCGGATGGGCGCTGGCCTCGATGAACACCTGGAAACCGTCGGCCAGCAGGGCGCGGACGGTCTCCTCGAAACGGACCGTCTGACGCAGATTCCGGTACCAGTACCCCGCGTCCAGCCCCGTGGTGTCCAGCACACCCGCGGTGACCGTGGAGTAGAACGGAACCGAGGAAGCCCGGGGAGCGATATCCGCCAGCTCCCGCGACAACTCCTCCTCGATGTCCTCCACATGGGCGCAGTGCGAGGCGTAGTCCACGGGGATACGACGCGCCCGGATCCCGTCCGCCTCGCACGCCGCCAGCAGCTCGTCCAGCGCGTCCGCGTCGCCGGAGACCACGACCACCGAGGGCCCGTTCACCGCCGCCACCGACAGCCGCTC
>NZ_JACVYG010000055.1:0-65516 GCF_014712245.1 Streptomyces sp. 5-10 | reverse complement strand
CGCCGGCCGCGCCGGCCGGGCGCGAAGCCCCCGGGCAGCGGGCCGCAGGGCCCGCACGAAGGGCACGGACGCGGCTCGGCCCGGCCCGGCCCGTGCGGGTCGCAGGCAGGCCGGTGGCCGAGTGTGCGCCGTCGGCATCTCGGGCGCGGCGGGGCGGCGGCTCACACGCCTCGCGGCTCCGGGACGGAAAGCCCGCCCCTTCTCCCGGCGGCCGCCTACGGCGGGTGCTCGGGGTCTGTCCGGGGCGCAGCCCCGAGCCACCCCACCCGGTGGACGGCGAACAGCCGAACATCTCGTCCGTGGGACGGCGGGGTGTTCGGGTGGGTGCCCGGGGTGTGGTCTGGGTCGCCCGCGTTCTCCGCGCGGGGCGCTGTCGCGTCGGTGATTGGGCGTGCCCTGTGGCCTCCGGTGTTGCCCGGGGCTTCGCTCCATGCGTCGCCCGGCTCAGGGCTGTGGCCCCGGGCCGGGTGGGTCGCCCCCCTCACCCGGTGGACGGCGAACAGCCGAACATCTCGTCCGTGGGACGGCGGGGTGTTCGGGTGGGTGCCC
The DNA here is from genome assembly GCF_014712245.1 of Streptomyces sp. 5-10. Taxonomy (NCBI): domain Bacteria; kingdom Bacillati; phylum Actinomycetota; class Actinomycetes; order Kitasatosporales; family Streptomycetaceae; genus Streptomyces; species Streptomyces sp. 5-10. The sequence goes on along the minus strand of NZ_JACVYG010000055.1, from coordinate 64,967 downwards.
GGGGTGTGGTCTGGGTCGCCCGCGTTCTCCGCGCGGGGCGCTGTCGCGTCGGTGATTGGGCGTGCCCTGTGGCCTCCGGTGTTGCCCGGGGCTTCGCTCCATGCGTCGCCCGGCTCAGGGCTGTGGCCCCGGGCCGGGTGGGTCGCCCCCCTCACCCGGTGGACGGCGAACAGCCGAACATCTCGTCCGTGGGACGGCGGGGTGTTCGGGTGGGTGCCCGGGGCGCGGTCACCCGATCAGGTGAGATGCGGAGGCGGCTGGTCCAAATGGCAGAAGCTGTCGCAAGAATCGTGCCGGTCGTACGACCCCTGCTGGACCGACCGTCCGGGGCCCGGCCGACCGCCTCATTGGCCGGCGTTGGGGGCGACACATGATCGGGACATCGGCAGTCGGCGGCGCGTCCGTACGGAAGGCACGGGGTCTGCGGGCGGCCGCCCGCGCCGTCCCCTGTCTGTGGGTGCTCGGCGTCATCTGCTGGGAGCTGCTGACCCCGCACCACACCGAGGTCGTCCCCCTCATCGCCGCCGCACCCGCCATCGCCTGCGTGAGCGGCGGCCGCCGCGGATGCGTTCTGCTGCTCGGCGGCGCCGGTCTGCTGTTCGCCCTCGCCCCCGAGTCGGCGCTGGAGCCCGACGGCGAGGTGACGGACCCGCATGCGCCGCTGGTCACCTGCTGCGCCATCGTCGGCGTGGCCGTCGGCGGCTATCTCACGGCGGGCCGCAAGGTGCGGCTGCTCCGCGAGCTGGAGGAGCTCCGGGCGGTGGCCGCCGCGGCGCAGGACGTGGTGCTGCGGCCGCTCCCGGCCCGGCTGGACGGCGTCGAGCTGGCGGGCGGCCATCTGTCGGCCAGCCGGGGCGCCGCCGTCGGCGGCGATCTCTACGAGGCGCTGGCCACCCCGTACGGCGTCCGCGTCATCATCGGCGATGTGCGCGGGCACGGCCTCGCGGCGATCGGCACCGTGGCCGCCGTCCTCGGCAGCTTCCGCGAGGCCGCGCACGAGGAACCCCGGCTCAGCGGGGTGCTGCGGCGGCTCGACCGCGCCCTGGAGCGCCATCTTCGGTCCCGCGCGAGCGAGGAGTGCCCGTTGGACCATCACGTGGACGAGGAGTTCGTGACCGTCCTGCTGCTGGAGGTGGGCCGGGACGGCGAGGTCACCGCGCTCAACTGCGGCCACCCCTGGCCGTACCGCCTCCGCGAACAGCCCGTGGGCCCGGCCCTGGCCCGGCAGACCGCGCCCGGCGAGGTGCTGCCGCCGCTCGGCCTCTTCCCGCTCCCCGCCGAACTCCCCACCGCCCGCTGGGGCTCCCTGGGGACCGGCGACACCCTGGTGCTGCACACCGACGGCGCCGAGGACGCCCGCGACGCCCACGGCACGTTCTTCCCGCTGCGCCGCGCCCTGTCCGAGGCCGCGGGCGCCGGACCGCTCGTCCCGGCGGCGGTCGTGGCGGGGGTGCGCTCGGCGCTGCTGCGCCACACCGGCGGCCGGCTCGCCGACGACGTCGCGCTGCTCGCCCTGCGTTACGACCACTGCCCGCTCTCGACCCCCACGCCCCTCACCCGCCCCGCCGCCGACACCCACCGGGCCTAGAACAGCCGCGTCCCGCCGCCCGATTCACACCCCGTGCGAATCGCCCTCCACTACGCTGGCGCCACCGAGCGCTTCGGGAGGGCGAGATGGAGCCCAACACACTGCTCGACTCCGTGCTCGACGAGGCCGGAGTCTCCCACGCGGGGCTGGCCGCGCACGTCAACGAGGCGGGCCGGGCCCGGGGGATGAAGCTGCGGTACGAACACACCGCGGTGGCCCGGTGGCTGAAGGGCCAGCGGCCGCGCGGCCAGGTGCCCGACCTCATCTGCGAGGTGCTGGGCGAGCGGCTGCACCGCGCCCTCACCCTGGACGACATCGGCCTCGGCACCCCCGGCAGCGCGCGGGGCCCCGCCACCCCGCTCTCGGGATTCGTCGAGCGTGCCACCGCGCTGTGGCGCTCCGACGAACAGCAGCGCCCGCATGTCGTCGAGGCCCCGGCGGTCACCGGCACCCCCGCCGTCATCCCGGTGTGGGAGTGGGAGAACCCTCCCGAGGACTCCGATGTCTCCCGGCGCGGGCTGACCCGCGTCAGCATGACCGACATCGAGACGCTGCGCGCCGCCCGCGCCCACTACGAGCAGATGTACCGCAAGGCCGGCGGCGTCGCGACCCGGACCCGGGTGGTGGGGTTCCTCAACTCCGAGGCCGCGCCGCTGCTGCGCGGCGCGTACGCCGACGACACCGGCCGCCAGCTGCACCGGGCGACCGGCGGCCTGGTGGCCATCGCCGGGATCTGCGCCTACGACTCCAACACGCACGGCCTGGCCCAGCGCTACTTCCACCAGGCGCTGCGGCTCGCCAAGGCCAGCGGCGACCGGGGCCTGGGCGCGTATGTGATAGCGCTGCTGGTCAACCAGTCCCTCTTCATGAAGGAGTACCGGCAGGCGGTCGCCTTCGCCGAGTCGGCGCTGCGCGCCGCGGGTTCCCAGATCACCCCCGCGCTCGCCGCCGACCTCTACGCCATGCAGGCCAAGGCGTACGCCCGGCTCGGCGACGGCGCCGGGGCGCTGTCGTGCATCCGGCGCGCCGAGACCGCCGCCGACCGGATCAGACCGGGCCAGGAGCCCGACGAGACCGGCTATGTCCAGCCCGGTCTGGTGAACGTCCAGGTGGCCGAGGCGCTGCTGAGCCTCGGCGACCTCGGTGGCGCCCGCGAGCATGCCACCGCCGCGGTCGGCACCCCCGCCCACGACCGGGGCCGGGTGCACCGGCTCGCCATGCTCACCCATATCGAGCTGCGCCAGGGCGAGGCGGACCGGGCGGGCGCCACCGCGGTGGAGATGACCGAGCGGGCGCGGGGCATGGAGTCCCAGCGGTTACGCGACCGGCTGCGGGCGGTACGGGAACACCTCGCGGTCAGCGGAAGCGCCGCGACGGCCGAAGCCGCCGAACTCATCGACGGGGCACTGCGCGTTCCTCTGTGACCGCGGTTCCGCTCGCGGGTCCGCACTCTCGTCAGCGGGTGGCTCAGGATGGCCTCCCGTGCGACGAAAGGTGGCTGACAGTGCGCTGGAAGAACCTCAGGGAGCGGACCGTGTACGAGAACCGATGGTTCCGGGTCAACCTCGCCGATGTCCGGCTCCCCGACGGACGTCAACTCGATCACTATCTGATCCGGCTGCGCCCGGTGGCCGTGGCCACCGCGGTGAACGCGGCCAACGAGGTGCTGCTGCTGTGGCGGCACCGGTTCATCACCGACGCCTGGGGCTGGGAGCTGGCCGCGGGCGTCGTCGAGGACGGTGAGGACATCGCCGACGCCGCGGCCCGGGAGATGGAGGAGGAGACCGGCTGGCGGCCCGGCCCGCTGCGCCATCTGCTCTCCGTCGAGCCGTCCAACGGGCTCACCGACGCACGGCACCACATCTACTGGGCCGAGGAGGCGTCGTACGTCGGACACCCGGAGGACGACTTCGAGTCGGACCGCCGCGAGTGGGTGCCGCTGAAACTGGTGCCCGACCTGGTGGCGCGGGGTGAGGTGCCCGCGGCCAATATGGCGGCCGCGCTGCTGCTGCTCCACCACATCAGGCTCGGGTAGGCCGGGCCGCCGGCCGTCCTGGCTAGTGTCCCGCCGCCTGCCATACCGTGACGGCCAGGGCGGAGACCCCGGTCAGGGCGGCGATGGAGGGCAGCGGCCAGCGTCCGTGCTCCAGGATCCGTAGCCGCCCGGTCAGTTGGTTCACGTCCTCCTCGGCCTGCTCTCCACGGTGGTCGAGCAGGGCGAGCCGGCCGTCGACGCGGGCGAAGCCCACTTCGACGGTCCGGCGCATTTCCGCGAGCTCCACGGCTAACGCGGTGTGCTCGGGCTCGGTGGTCACGGGTTGATCCCCTTCCGGATGTAACGTCCGTGCAGTGGTGACCCTCCGAGTCAAGCGCATGCCCAGGTGGTGCGGGAGCGTGTGTGGGGAAGGTGTGTGAGTCACCGGCGCACACCCCGTGCGAAAGGCGGTACTCGGCGGGTACTCGGCGTGTTCTCAGCGGGTACTCATGGGGGACGGCGGTCGCGGGAAGGGGCCGTGAGGGGCGGGGCGGACCGGATGGAGCGGATCCATCCACAGGCCGGACAGAAGGGACGGATGTGCGACTGATCGCCGCTCCGATGTGGGAGTTCGGCGCCGACCAGGGAGTGCGGCAGTTCGCCGAGCTCGGCGTCGCGCTGGTGCTGTCCACCCTGATCGGGCTCGAGAGGGCGGTGCAGCAGAAGAGCGCCGGGCTGCGCACCCACACCCTGGTCGGTGTGGGCAGCGCGCTGTTCATGCAGGTCTCCCAGTACGGCTTCGCCGATGTGCTGTTGCGCGACCACGTCGGCCTCGACCCCTCGCGGGTGGCGGCGCAGATCGTCTCCGGTATCGGCTTCATCGGCGGCGGCCTGATCTTCGTCCGGCGGGACGCCGTCCGCGGACTGACCACCGCCGCGACCGTCTGGCTGACCTGTGCGGTGGGCATGGCCTGCGGCGGTGGTCTGGCCCTGCTGGCCACCGCCGCCACCGCGGCGCACTTCCTGGTGATCCGTGGCTATCCGCTGCTCACCCGCCGGCTCCCGGCCCTCTGGTCGGCCGAACGGGTGGAGTTGCAGCTCTCGTACCGGGTGGGCGCCGGGCTGCTGCCCCGCGTGCTGGAGCTGTGCACGGCCGCCGGGTACAAGGTGCTGCGGGTCCGGGTGGACCGGGCGCCGTGGAAGGGCCGGGACCGCACCACCCGGGTCGTCCGGGCCGAGGAGGAGGCCCGGCCCGCCGATACGGGCGTCGCCGAGGTGGCGCTCGCCCTCGAGGGCACCGGGGACGTGCTCCGGCTGGTCGGGGAGATCTCCGAACTGGACGGCGTCCTCGGCGCCGACGCGGGCCACGACCTCGACGGCTCGGACTGACGACCTCGGTGCCTCCGACTGACGACCTCGGCGGCTCCGACCGACGAGGCCGACGCCGCGGCTCGACGGTGTCAGAGCGCCCGCGCCCGGAGGCGGCGCAGCATCCGCGCGTCGTCGAACCCCACCTCCCGCGCCGCGGCCGCCACCGTCGAGCCCTGGCCGATCAGATGCTCCGCGCGCTCCAGCCGCAGCGTCTGCTGATAGCGCAGCGGGGTGAGCCCGCCGGTGGCGCGGGTGAACAGCCGGGTGAGGGTGCGTTCGCTGACCCCCGCCCCGACGGCCAGGCGCGCCAGCGACAGCGGTTCGGCGAACCGCGCGTCGATGACGTCCTGGACCCGGTGCACCACGTCGTCCAGATGGGCGCGGTGCCGCAGCATGGCGCTGGCCTGCGGTTCGTCGCCGTTGCGGCGGGCGTAGACGACCATGTTCCGGGCCACCTGGGCGGCGAGCGCCGGTCCGTGCCGCACGGCCAGTAGATGCAGCGCCAGATCGATACCGCTGGCGATGCCCGCCGAGGTCACGACCCGGTCGTCGGTGGTGAACAGTACGTCCCGGACCACTGTCGCCCGGGGGTGCCGGGCCGCCAGCTCGTCCTGGAGCTCATGGTGGGTGGTGCACCGGCGGCCGTCCAGCATCCCTGCCCGCCCCAGCGCCAGCGCCCCGGCGCAGACGCTGGCCACGGTGCCCCCGGCCGCATGGTGGGCGCGCAGCCGCTCCAGCGACCCAGGACCGGGAGCCCGGCCGTCGTGCGGCGGTGAGATCCGCCAGCCCGGCACCACGACCAGGTCGTCCGGGCCCGTCGTGGGCCACTCGGTCCGCGCGTTGAGTGTCAGCCCCTGGGCGCTGGGGACCAGCTCCCGCTCGGCCACATAGCCGAGCTCGTAGGGCAGCCCGAGATCCGTCGCCGTGCCGAAGACCTGGGCCGGTCCGGCCAGGTCGAGCAGATGGACCCCGGGCACCAGCACGAACACCACCCGGCTCATGCCGTGGAGGCCCCCGACCCCGCCTCCAGCTCGGCCACCGTGGCGATCCGGGCGAACCGGTCGCGCAGCACCGCCTCCGTGCGCTCCACGATCGCCTCGGCGCTCAAGTCGCCGATCGGATGGGTCGTGGTGGCGTCGGCGACGAACACGACCCCGTACCCCAGATCGCTGCCGACCCGGGCGGTGGTCTCCACGCACTGCTCGGTGCGGATCCCGCAGACCACCAGCTCGCGCACGCCCGCCCCGGTCAGCAGCTGCTGGAGCCGGGTGGTGGTGAAGGCGTTGTGGGCGGTCTTGTGGAGGACCGGCTCACCCGGAGCCGGTCGCTCCAGCTCCTCCAGCGGCCGGATCCGCCCCTGCTCCGGGTCGAACGCGCCCCCGCTGCCGGGCTCGGTGTGCAGCACCCAGATCACCTGGTCCCCCTCGGCACGGGCGAGGCGGACCAGCCGGTTGACCGGATCCGCGATCTTCGGGTTGGCGATCCGCTCCCAGGACGGGAGGGCGCGGAAGGATTCCTGGACATCGATGACGATCAGCGCTCGCTTCATGGTGCCCAGTCTGACCAGGGACGAACGCCCCCGACCAGGCACGATCGGGGCCGGTGGCGGAACGATCCGGTCAGCGCCGCCGGCACCCGCGCGCGTCCGGTTCAGTAGGTGTAGAAGCCCGAGCCCGTCTTGCGTCCCANAGCGGCTCCTTGTACTCCTCGTACATCGAGTGGCCAAAGGCGCCATCTGGGCCGGACCGCGGGCTGAGCGGACACCCTCATCCGTATCGGCGAGGCACTCTCAGTACCCCTTGCTGACCTCGTTCGCGGGGTGTGACGCTCCTCCCTTCGCTGGGTTCTGGCCCGTTGGGCATGTTGGGCGGAGGTGGAGGCGGGCGAGTTGGGCCCGCCCCGGCCGGCCGTCCTCACCGATGAGGGGGCGACCGGGGCGGGGGCTTGTATGGGGACTCCGGCCCGCGGTCCCCAGGTCGGGGCCAGAGTCCCTGTCCTGCGGTGGGTGGCCGTGCCTGACGGCGCCGACGCAGGGGAGTAGGGGGTGGGTCGGCAGCGCGCGAAGTCCAGCCCGGGGCGGGGGATCCCCGGGCCGCTGGCGGCCCACCCGGTCTACGGGGCCGGGGTGCAGGCGAAGCAGAGCCAGACCACAACCCCAGCAGGGTGGGGACCGCGGCGAGCAGCAGGCCCAGCCGGGCGGCGCGAAAGGCGAGGAGCCCGGCCCTCACGGCGGAGGAGTGTCGATGGTGCCTCATCCGGCACCATCTCCCGCCTGCCGGGGGGCCGTCTTGCACAGGGGGCGGCACACGTACAGTTCGACGTTCTCTTTGGTGACGCCTCCGCAGGTCCACACGACCGTGCCGAGCAGCTGGTCCGCGAGTAGTCGCTGCCCGCACAGGGCGCAGTTCCAGCCCTGTAGTTGGTGCCCGGTCAGGGTTTCGGGGTCCGGCAGCTCGATGCCCGGGAGCAGGGAAGGCTGTGGGAAGGTCGTCATCGGGGCCGCCGCCCCTCGTGCTCGGCTGCAACCGCGCTGGCGAGGGTCCGCGGGCGCCGGGCCTTGTAAAGCGGCGCGTGCGGGGGGCAGGCATAGGTGACCTTGCCGACGGCGTTGCGGCTGTCCTCCGCCTCGACCGGGATCGGCTCGTCGGTGGGGAGGTGGCAGTGGTAGCAGAGCTGTCGGCCGTCCGGTTCCGGGCCGAGGATGTCGTCGAGGGCCTGGCGCAGGGCGAGGACCAGGTGATGGGTGTCGGTCAGATACCGGTTTGGGCCGAGCGGGATCCGCCAGTACGTCTTGTGCTCGGCCCTCCAGGAGGCGGGCGGTACGCCGAGGAGGGTGCCCTCGTCGGCGAGCTCGGTGAGGATGCGGACTCCGCGCATGCGCCAGCTGCTGGCGGTGGAAGTGTCGATGCCGATGAGCCAGTACGCCTTGCCGTAGGTGTCGTCCTGGATGACGGCGCCGGATCGGTCGCCGAGCAACTCCAGCGCGCGGTCCGCGACGGCGGTGGGCGCAGAGATGGCGTCCCACCATTTGCCCACCGGTAAGAGCTCGACATCCTCGGTATTCGGCGGTGTCCACAGCAGCACTTGGGGATTCGTCGGCACGGTAGCCCCCGGACGTCATCGGTGATCAGGTGATGACTGACCGTAGAGATGCCCGGGGCTGTTCATCCGAGCTGTCAGTTCGGGTGAACCACAAGCTCGCCGGTCAGAAGACTCCGACCCGCTCTGCCAACTTCTCCGCCTGACGGGCGTGCATGGCCCGGCCTCGCCGGATCACCGTGAGCATCAGCTCCCGCGCCAAGGGCGTACGCGCCAGATCTTCCGGCGCCAGATCCTCCAACTCCATGAGGCTCAGGAGCACCGCGGCGTCCTCGCGGCGCAGGTTGTGGCAGCGGGCCACCTCCAGATTGAAGGTGAACGACCGCTCCATCGACGGCAGGCTGCTGGTGTCTACCTCGTCCGCAACGTGCAGCGCTTCGCTCGCGTCACCAGCCTCCATCTCGATGCTGACCTCGTGCAGATCCACGTTGGTCGGCCCGAAGACTGTCCACATGATGTTTCCCTCGCCGACGCTTCGGGCCGCTGGCCGAGCCTGGGTACGCAGCCGGTCCCGTGCCGCCGACCAGTCCCGCCGTCGAGCCTCCGCAACGACCGCCACCAGCTGGAGCGCGCCCGACATCGCGATCCTTTTCGGCTCCGTCATCGGCGCTCGGCGCAGCTCGTCGACCGCGCGGAGCGCGACCTGCTCGGCGCCGTCTGGCTCCCGCGCGGCCAACAGGATGTGTCCCAGGTTCCACTGCGCGGCCGCTATGTGCAGCGGGTCATCCGCTTCTTCGGCTGCCCGTACGGCTCGATCGGCAGCCATCATCGACAAGTCGACGCGGCCGGTGCGCCGCAGGTACGACCGCAGCAGGAAGTAGAGATCGGCGGTCACGCGCATGACGTCCCGACGAGTGCCGGTGCCGTCGGCTGTTCGTCGGGTCCGGGCAGCGTGCTCGGCATCAGCGATCAGGCTGGGTAGAACACCAGCCATGTCGGTGAACCGCGTTGGGCTGCTCTGCCAGGCTCGCCAGGCGCCCTCCACACGCTCGCGTAGCGCTGTCGGCTCGGCAGCGGGAGCGCTAAGGGGCGGCCCGTAGCCCATCAGAGCCTGCACGATCGCGGGCTCGGTTGTCTCCGGAGGCACGCGGCTGGGCGCGGGTGTGTCAGTGAGTAATGCGGCTGTGGGCACTCCAAGCTCCTGGGCGATGGCGTGCAGGATGGGCAGCGACGGGATCTTGAGCCCCCGTTCGATCTGGGACAGGTAATCGGGAGAGACACCGACGAGCCCGGCCACAACGTCCTGTCGCCGTTCGCCGCGGTAGTGCCTGATCCTGTCGCCGATGGGCAGATCGGATGCGACCATGCCTACCTCCGTACGTATCCCCACTCAGCGTATGGTGCGCGTCACCAAGGGGGCCGGTATCCAACGATCGGAAGGCGAGACAGTGTCGCTGCTTGTGTTGTGGGACATCGACCACACACTCGTAGATACCCGAGGGGTCGGCCGTGAACTCTGGGCTGAAGCCTTCGAGGAGGTCACCGGTCAACCCATGCGGGAGCAGGCGAAGATCGACGGATCGACCGAGCCGGTCATCCTCCGCGAGACTCTGGAACTGCATGGGCTGGAGGACAGCCGAGACCTGTTCGAGCGATTCGCCCAGGCGCTCGGAGCCGCACACGTACGGCGCGCCGCCGAGCTGCGTGAGCGCGGGCACGCCCTCCCCGGGGCGCCGTCGGTGCTCTCCGGGCTGGCAGCTCATGACGGCATCGTGCAGACGGTGGTGACGGGCAACATCCGCGCGGCCGCGGAGGTCAAGCTGGCAGCTTTCGGCCTCGACCCGTACATGGATCTCGCCCTCGGGGCTTTTGGTGAGGACGCCGACGAGCGACCGAGGCTGGTGAGGATCGCTCTCGGGCGCGCGCAGATGCCTGCGGAGTCGACCGTGCTTGTTGGGGATACGCCTTCCGACGTGCGGGGAGCGTTGGCGGCAGGCGTCCGCGTGGTGGCCGTGGCGACCGGGCGTACGCCCCCCGGTGAGCTGCGAGCCGCAGGGGCCGCAGAGGTGGTCAATGACCTGTCCGACACGGAACGGATGCTGAAGCTCCTGACCGGCTGAGTCCGCACAGGCGCCCGATGGGTCGGACTTATGATCCGACTGTGGACATCCCTGACAGACTCATCGAACTCCAGCAGACCGCCGACGACGGATAAGCACGACGAAAGCCTCCTCCCGGCCGCAGCCGAGAGGAGGCACCACGCGTTCAGAGGCGCCGCCGATCGGGAGTGAGCGCCGCCGGGCCGGTCCAGTCTCGATGACCCGGCCCGGCCGGCCCGGTTGGCCGGGACTACCGATCCTCTTGCAACTTGAGCATCTCGAAGAAGATCGAGGTCGCGCCCCGGCTGACGAGATCATCGAAGGTACCCGTCTCGGCGATGCGCCCTTGGTCGAGGACGATGATGCGGTCGGCGAGGCGGGTGTTGGCCAACCGATGGGTGACGAACACGGTCGCTCGTCCCTCGGCGAGTGCCATGAGTCGCGTGTAAATCCAGTGCTCGGCACGGGCGTCGAGCGCGGCGGTCGGCTCGTCCATCACGAGGACGGGTGCGTCGCGATGGAAGGCGCGAGCGACCGCGACGCGCTGCCACTGTCCGCCCGAAAGGTCGTGGCCGCCCCACCAGGAACGAGCCAGCGAAGTATCCAGCCCGTGGGGCAGAGCGGCGATAACACTGTCGGCGCCGGCCGCCTCAGCGGCGGCGTGCACGGCGGTGTCGCCCTCCGGGCGGGGCTGGCCGAGGGTGATGTTCTCGCGAGCCGCGAGAGGCCAGCGGGTGTAGTCCTGCGGCACCAGCGCCACCTTGGCGAGCACCCCGGCCGGGTCGGCGTCCGCCAGGTCCACCCCGTCCCACCGCACCGAGCCTGCCGTGGGAAGGAACAGACCGGTCAGGATGCGGGCGAGGGTGCTCTTGCCCGCACCGTTCTCGCCGACCAGGGCAATGACCTCACCGCGCTTGAGGTCCAGGTTGATGTCCTCGAGCGCGGGAGTTTCGGCGCCGGGGTAGGTGAAGGAGACGTCCGTAGCGCTGATCACCTGTGGGCCGTCCTCGGCCACCGGGGCTGAGCCACGGCGGGTCGTCCACGGCTTGGCCACGGCGAGGAACCGGGCCCAGTCGTCCAGGGACAGCGAGGTGCGGAACAGCCGCGCCCCGGCCTTCACTGTCGTGGCCAGGGCTGCCCCGGAAGTCCGCACCGCCAGCGCGGCGGTTCCCGCGACCGCGAGCTCCATACGGCCGGTGGTCACCAGGAACACGAGCACGGCCCAGGTGGCGGCGGTGCCCGCTGCGGTGAGGGTGTCGCCGATGCCTTGCACGATCAGGGCCTGCCGGGTGGCCTTGAGCTGTTCTGCCTCCAAGCGGCCGGAGACGATGCGGTACTGCCGGATCAGGAAGCCCGCCATGGTGCCCGCACGAACCTCGTCGGCGGTGCTCCGCTCAGTGGTGTACGAGCGGAACACGTTCCGCAGGCGGGAGTCAGCGAGATTGCGGTGGCGCGCGGCGTGCTCGATCCGCGCCCCCCGCACGGCACCCCACGCGCACGGCACGACGGAGAGGACCAGCAGAGGGAGCATCACCGAGTGGAGCACAGCGACGACGGTCGCCGCGGCCGCCATCTGGGCGGCGGCGGAGGTGAGGAGCTGGGCATCGAGGACGAGGTCGCCGGCCTTCTCCGCACCGTCCGAGGCGGCGGCGTGGGCGTCCTCGAAAGCCGGATCCTCGTACGCAACCAGCTCGGCTGCGGTCGCGGCAGTGATGACCTGAAGGTCGGCTTCGCGTACGGCCTTCGGCGCGAGCCGGGCCGCGGCCGCGCGGGCGCCGGCGTCGAGCAAGTAGCGGCCGGAGGCAGCGATGGCGAGGACCACCACGGCGGTCAGGTTCTGGCGCAGCCCGGCGGCGATGTCGCCGCCGGTGAACACCGCGGCCAGCACACGAGTGGTGGCCGCAAGCGCGGTCGCGGTGAGAACGGCGGCGCCGATCTGGCAGCCGAGCAAGGCCAGGACGGCGCGGTGGTCGGTGCGCCAGCCGAGCCGGGCCGCCTCGGCGAGAGTGCAGGGCAGTCGACGCGCTATCGCCCACGTGGACAGGTTGACGCTCGCCTCGAAGTGCCGGTCGGAGGCCAGACGCATGACGGGCGGCTGGCCCGCCGTGGCGACAGGCGAGGAGGGTACAGAAGGACTCACGCGCCCCATGAAGAGGCCGCACCAGACGGCCGGGCAACGGAATTGTCCCGCGCACGCCGCATCGGCGCTGGTTGCTCCGCCCGCCCGTCAGCAGCGCTTCCCGATATTCACCCGTCTGGGTGAAGCCGTGGTCCGGGGCCTGGGAGGCTCGGGCCCGCCCCGGACCACGGCAGCAGGGGCTGCTACGGCACGGACAGGACAGGCATCCACGGCCGGTCGACGGCGTCGCCGATGTCCCGGCCGACCGCCCCTTCGGGCACCTCGGCCCAGGCGTGCGCGGCGTCGGGCAGGAACCGGGCGCCGAGGACCCACCGGGAGCGGCGGCCAGTGAGAGCGGTGGCGATGACGGTAGCGAGGCTGATCTCCATGCAAGCGATCCGGCCCGGCCACCAGGAAGGGATCACCGCCAGCACCGCGGTGTAGAGGGCTTCGAGGCGGTGAAGGCGCGCGTACGGCAGGCCGCGCAGCAGACGGACGGCGGCGATCTGCCAACGCAGCGGCCACCGGCTCATCACCAGGGACAGGGCGAGCGCGGCGGCGGCCACCAAGCGGTCACGCCACAGCGCGGTAGGCCGGGCGGTCGGGACCATGACCGTCATCGGCGCCACCGTCCCCGCCGACGCGGTCGGCCTGTGTCGACGAGGACGCCGACGGCCATCAGATCGCCGACGAACGCGGCGATCTGCTCATCGACGGCCCGCGGGTCCTGGCCGGTCGGGACGGCGATCTCGTCGGCAAGCCCAGCGGTGCCGCCGCGGACGGTGAGGGCGTGCCAGATCTTCGAAGCGTCCGGATCGAGCATTCGAAGCGTCCGGATCGAGCATCAGCCACGCTCCGCGCCGGACGTCGAGCACCGCCGTCCCGTACGGGCTCGTGGCGTGATGGACGTGCGGGGCAGGGGTCAGCATGCCACCACCTCCCTCCTGGTCGTCTGACCGGTGAGCCACCAGCACGTCACGATCAGCTGGTGCAGGTCGGCGATCACCGTGGCGCTCTGCCCTCGGGCCGCCGCAGCCAGCGAGGCGCTGACGGCCGCGGAGTCGATCAGCCCGCCGTCCACGAGCGGACTGGAGACGATCAGCTCCTCGAGCTGGGCACGGTACCGAGCGAGTCCGGCGATGCGCTGGGCAGTGAACGACCCCTTCGAACGCCGGGCCGTCAGCCAGCCCGGGAGTTCGGGCAGCGCAGCCCGTAGCAGCGGCTTGTAGGACACCAGCCCGCGCCGGGCAACGGCCGGCACGGCGAAGGCGGCGCGGACGACCTGGTTGTCCAGGTACGGATACACCGGCCGGATGCCGAGAGTGGCACCGTAGGGGGCCCAGCCGCGGGCGGAGGCGCCCACCGCTCGCAGGGCGGCCCACTGGTCGAACTCGTCTGCCAGCTCCGGCTGCTGGTCGCGAGCGGCCTGCCGCAGCAGAGCGGCGACCTGGTGGCGCCCGAAGCCGGTCAGCCAGGACGCACCGGCCCCCAGGCGGCACCACGACCAGCCAGCCACAGCAGCCTCCGGGGTGCTGAGCCCGCGCTCCAGTGCCTCCGCGGCGCGTTCCAGGGAGCCGGCCCGGCCGAGGGCGGCGGCCTCTTTCAGTGCCTTCCAGTACGGGCCCGGTGCGGTGTTGCGGAGCCGGGCGAACGCCACCACCTGGCGATGGGCGTCACGGCGTCGGCCGTCCTGGAGAAGCCGCACCCAGCAGGAGCCGGAGGCGTCCAGCACGATGTCCCCGCCGTGCCCGGTCAGGTGCAGTGGCAGCTCTCGTACGGGGTGCAAATAGCTGGTGTCCATGGCGAACATCGCCGCCTCCAGCACCGGCTCCACCCCAGTCGGCTGCCCGGATGGGAAGGAGAATGGCAACTGCTCGTCGGCGCCCATGTTGACCGTGTGCGCGATCCCGGTGTGCTCGGCAACGCGGGAAGCGAACGCCATATCCTCCCCGCTGGTGTACCCGTCCGTGTAGGTCACCGCGTGCACGTCTCCGGCCTCGGCGGCCAGCACGACGGCCGCCGAGGAGTCCAGGCCGCCGGACAGGTCCGCCCCCACCACTCCGCCGGCGGCGCGGACCTGGTGCTGGACAGCCTCAGTGAGCGCGCGACCGAACCGGTCGGCACCCTCGCGAAGGTCGTCTACCGGCTCGACGCCGGAGATGTCGATGAGCCGCGGAGGTGCCCCAGGCACGAGCAGCAGCCCGAACCCGCCGGGCACCATGCGGATCTCCTCGTACGGGCTGCGGTGCGGCCAGTGATGCTCACCCGCCGCGAGCCGGGCTGCCAGATACGGCAGATCCGTCACGAGGGGACGCCCCAGCAGGCCGGGCTCGGTCGCCCACTGTGGTCTTTCCTCGCCGCGCGAGTAGTAGACGGCCCGGATGCCGGCCAGGTCGCCGCACACGAACCGCTGCCGCCCATCGTCCGCGACCACCCAGTACGAGCCCGCCCACCGGCTCAGCTCACCCCAGCGGCCCGCCCGTACGGCCGGAAGCGCGTCGCGGACCTCCTGCGTCGTGGCCGGGCAGTCGCCCACGACCCCGAGTACGACCGGTCCATCGACGGCGACGCGCACCCGCGTGGTAGGAGCCCGGCGTATATCGCCGAGCCCGTCGATCATCACTCCGTCCACGGCGGCGATGCCGCCGGTCATCCACTCCCGTTCCATCTGTTCGCCTCCCCTATTGACGGGCCCGGGGGCCGACCGTCGAAGCGGCCGGCCCCCGGGGTGTTCCGTGGTGTCCTGGACGGTCACGGGCTCTCGAAGTAGTTGCTCTTGTCCGAGTCGTTGGCGTTCTGCCTGCCCAAGGTGAGGGTGGCCACCGGGTGGGTGCTGACCTGCGGTGCGAACCGGCTGGTGCGCGGCGCCGGGATGGGCGTGCTCTCCGCGGCGGGCTGGGTGGTGACGGTGATCTGTGCGGCCATGACCGGCCTCCCTTGTCTCCGTGGATGTGGAGGTGGTGCTGCCTCTATGTCACCGCGAGCCAAGGCCCGTTCCCAGAGACGGAGTTGGGCGCTTCCTGGGAGTGGATCTGGGAGGAAGTTGGGACGGGCCTGGGACGTCAGCCCCCAAGGAGTTGGAGCACGGCCCGCCGGTAGACGGTGTAGACCTGCGGCAGCTCGGCCAGGTGGGCGCGCTCGTCGATGCCGTGGAGCCCCTCATACGGCACGCCGAAGCCGGCCGTGGCCGGGATGCCCTCCCCCGCGAGCAGGTTGCCGATGTTCGACGGCCCCGCGGTCTTCGCCCGCACCATCAGCCCTGCCTCGGCGGCGGCGTTCAGCAGGGCGGCGGCTGGCTGCTCGCCCTCGGCGAGGCGGAAGGGTGGCCAAGCGGCGACCGGGGTGACCTCGGTGGGCGTCGGAGCGGGCAACTCTGCGTCGAGCTCGGCGACCGCCTTGCGGACGAGTGTCTCGGCGTCATGGGCGTCGAAGGTCGGGGTGGTGCGGATGTCGACGTTGAGGTCGCACCGGTCGGGAGTGACCGAGAAGCCCTGGCCGCCGTGGAAGGACGTGATCGACAGCTTCGGCGGCAGGGGGAAGGCGCCGTCGACGCTGGGCAGGTCGGCGGCATCCAGGAGGCGTACGAGGTGTGCGGCCCGGGAGATGGCGCCGACCACGGCCCGACTCGATCCGGAGTGCCCAGAGGGGGCGTGGACCGCGACGCCGGCTCGCCACAGGCCCCGACCGCCGACCACGACATCGTCCAGCCCGGGGTAGCCGATCATCACCCCGGCCGGGCGAGCCGCTGCGGGGTCGGTGAGATAGGCGCGGGCACCCCCGAAACCGCCGGTGTGCTCATCCACGTCCAGGAGCACGGCGAGCCCGCCGTGCAGATCAGCCGCGTGGGGCATCAGATCGGCGGCGATGTGGCAGAACATCGCCGCGGCGAGCTTGGAGTCGGCCGCACCCCGGCCGCGCAGCCAGCTGTCCACGATGTCACCGGAGTCCGGCGGGAAAGACCAGGCAGTCTCGTCGCCGTAGGGGGCGGTGTCCACGCACGCGTCCAGCGTCCACCAGGCGCCCGGCCGACCGCCGGGGATCTCCACCAGCAGCCCGACCAGCTCGCCCGCCGCGTCGTGCAGGCGGCGGTGCGGCAGGGCACGGGTGGTGAGCCAGTCCTCCAGCACGCCCAGGACCGGCTCGTACTCGTCGATCCCGGCCCGGCTCGGGCGGCGGATCAGCTCTTGAGCCAGCTCGATCACGGATGCCGCGCGGGCCTCGGCCGCCTGCTGAAGGTTGTCGCTCACGCCTCTCCCTCGCCTCTTCTTAGTTGTGACGTATCGGCAGCGCGCGGACGGCCTCGATCGTCTCCACCGGCCGCGCTGACGCGCATGCCTCCCGCCCATGGTGGACCAGTCCGACGGCCGCCTCGCGGCTGAGTAAGACGCCGCAGTCAAAGCCCTCGGCCCCGTGAAAACTGGGCAGCGGCACCACCGCCGCGGTCTCGGAGGCAACGAAGAACCGTTCCAGCGCCTCGGCCTGCTCCACCATCCCGATGTGCAGCGTCTTAACACCGTTGCGGCGCGCGGACGGATCGCGCAGCTCCAGTAGCCGCAGCAGGTGGTCAGCGAGCGCCCGGTGCCGCGGCTCCCCGTACAGCACCCGGTAGTGCACCAGGTCCGGATGCTGGGCCACGGCCGTCTCGATCGCTGCCAGATACGCCTTCTCCCGGCTGCGGGAACCGGTGGCAACCAGGTGCTCGCGCGCTCCGGCGGCGACATCCACCATCGCCTCGACCAGGTCGGTCCAGCGGGTGAGCACCTTGACCACCACCGCGGTGCCGGAGGACTCCAGCACGCTGGTGGCCGCCCCGTCCTGATGGGCAAACAGCACCTCCGGGCGCTCCCGGTACAACTGACAGAGGGCGGCCCGGTTCCGCTTGCCGGTCCGTCGCCGGCCGGACTCCCACGCGCTCATCAGGCTCGCATCCGACGCGCCTCCGGTGATCGCGTTCAGGGCGTCGGCTGCCTCCTCCAGCGTCATGTTCCGCGCCACCCTGGCCCGCTTGAGCGCCGAGTCCGTACTGCCGACCACGGCCACGGACACCGCCCCCTCCCCATAGACCGGCATGTGTCCCCGAGTCTTCCCCACACGCCGGTCGTTCAGCACTGCGCCGCTCTCGCGGCCCGATGTCGGACCGTGCCCGTACGCTTATCGGTATGTCCCCCAGTTCTCCCGGCGCGGCACGGCCGTGCGCTGCCGAGTCCGCGAACCGGGCGATCCGCGCGTTCATGAGCGAGCGCTCCGGGCAGCCGCTGTTCGCGGAGGAGCGGGCGGAGTACGGGCGGCTCCTGAAAGCAGCCGGTACTTCAGCCCTGGCCAGCGTCCGGCCGTACCGCGCGGGTCACGGTCGCGGCGGCGAGGGGGCTGCGTGAGCTCCCGCCGAACCCCCTGAGAACTCCCTGGGTGATAAATGATCAGCAGGGGCGGCTATCCGTGGTCCGGGATGGCCGCCCTACTGATGTCCGCAGGGCCTCACGGGCTACCTCTTCGGGCGGGCGTCAGCGCTGGTCATCAGTACGTGTAGAAGCCCGAGCCCGTCTTGCGTCCCATACGGCCCGCGTCCACCATCCGCAGCAGCAGCGGGGGAGCGGCGTACAGCGGCTCCTTGTACTCCTCGTACATCGAGTCGGCGATCGCCGCGATGGTGTCCAGGCCGATCAGATCGGACAGCTTCAGCGGGCCCATCGGATGGGCGCAGCCCAGCTCCATGCCGTTGTCGATGTCCTCGCGGCTGGCGATCCCGGACTCGAACATCCGGATGGCGGACAGCAGATACGGGATGAGCAGCGCGTTGACCACGAACCCCGCGCGGTCCTGGGCGCGGATGGCGTGTTTGCCCAGGATGTCGCCGACCAGCGCCTCGGAGCGCTTGATGGTCTCCTCGCCGGTGGTGAGCGCCGGGATCAGCTCCACCAGCGCCTGCACCGGTGCCGGGTTGAAGAAGTGGATGCCGATCACCTGGTCCGGGCGGGAGGTGGCGACGGCCAACTTGACCAGCGGGATGGAGGAGGTGTTGGAGGCGAGGATCGCGTCCGGGCGGGTCACCACCTGGTCGAGGACCTGGAAGATCTCCGTCTTGATCTGCTCGTTCTCGACGACCGCCTCGATCACCAGATCACGGTCGGCGAATTCCCCCAGATCGGTGGTGAAGCTCAGCCGGTCCAGCGTCGCGTCGCGCTGCTCCTCGGTGATCTTGCCGCGCTCGGCGGCCTTCCCGAGGGAGTTGGTCAGCCGGGTACGCCCTATCTCCAGGGCCTCACCCGTGGTCTCCGCGACCATGACGTCCAGGCCTGATCGGGCGCACACCTCCGCGATGCCCGCACCCATCTGGCCACAGCCCACCACTCCGACGCGTTCGATGTCGGTCACATCGTGCCTTTCGCTGGTCCAACCGTCCGTTGTGTCGTCCCCCTGTCGCCCCAGACGTTACCCTCCGGTTATCGGCAGGGGGCGGGGCGGGGCCGGAAATCCGGCCCCGGCCCGCCCTCGCGGTCAGGAGATGTCGCCGCGCAGGATGCCGCGCCCGTTGGTAGCCAGGTAGACCCGTCCGTAGACCCGCGGGTCGCCGGTGATCGAGGCGCCCGTCCAGCCCCACTGGTGGGCGTCGTCGTTGATCCGGGTCCAGCTCGCCCCGGCGTCCGTGGAGCGGAAGACGCCGCGCACCCCGCCGATTTTCGCGCTGGTGTAGAGCGCCTGGTACGAGGCGCCCGGCGCCGCCTTGCCGAAGCCGATGGTGTCCGCCTGCTGGACGCCGCTCAGCTTGGTGAAGGTCGCGCCGGAGTCCGTGGAGTGCCACAGCCCGTACGCCCCGCCGGTGCTGCCGCCCGCGAGCCAGATGTCGCCCTCGGCGCCCGGCAGCGCCTTGAACCGCGCCGGGCCGTCGGCCGGCAGCCCGGAGGACGCCCTGGCGGTGAAGGTGGCGCCGCCGTCGGTGGAGACGTAGAAGGTGCCGGCCTTGAAGCCGTAGAACTTCTTGGGGTTCTTGCGGTCGGACTCCACGACCGCCCCGGCCGGGATGCCGCTCGACGCCGACCACGAGTTGCCGAAACCGGTGGTGTGGTAGACGGCCGAGGTGCCCTCCGGGGCCCAGACGAAGCCGCTGCCGTCGGCCGCCGCGGCCACCGTGCCGCCACCGGTGACCCCGGACGGCTCGCTGCCCTGGAACCAGTTGGCGCCGTTGTCGGTCGAGAAGGCGATCCGTGGCGCGGAGTCGTTGTTGCCCACCCGGACCACCGTGTTCGGATTGGTCTCGGCGTAGTCCAGGCTGGTGGTCGTGGTGAACGTCGGCGAGGTGTACATCCTCGCGGGCACCGCGTCGAGATCGGTGTGGCGGAAGCCCCCGATGTCACCGAGCGCGCTGAGCAGCGGGGCGCCGGTGGGCGGGCTGGCCAGGTCGTTGACCGCCGTCTCCTCCAGGCCCTTGACCATGGGCGTGATGGCGATTTTGCCGCCCGTGTCCCAGTTTCCGAGGTTCTCCGTGCCGTAGACCGTCGCCCCCGTGCCGTACATCATCCGGTTGGAGTCGAACGGGTCGATCTCCAGCGCCTCGGTCATCCAGCCCAGCTTCGGGGTGACTTCGGGCGGGGAGGGGTTGGTGCCGAAGGTCAGCCAGGGGACGGCACTGACGTCCTGGGTGTAACGGAAGGACCGGTTCGGATAGCTGGTGAAGTCCCAGGCCCGGGTCCAGGTGGCACCGGAGTCGGTGGAGCGGAAGATCTGGGTGTCCGGCCACCAGGAGCTGTAGCCGGTCACCATCAGCGTGCCCGGCTTCTGGCGGTCCACCGTGAGCCCGCCGTAGCCGAAGTAGGTGTCGGCGTCCGCCATGGGGCTGATGTTCTTCCACTCCCCGGTGGCCGTGGTGTACCGCCACACCTGGCCCTTCTCGCCGTCGTACGGGCCGCCCTTGTCGCTGGTGGTCAGGTACAGATAGCCGTTCTTGGCGTCCAGGACGCCCTTGTGGGAGAGATAGCCGGTGGGCTGCCCGGCCACCCGCGACCAGGTGGCGCCCGCGTCCGTCGAGCGGTAGACGGTGTTGTCCTTGTCCGCCACGCCCACGTAGATGGTCTTCGTGGCGCTGCCGGAGGAGCCGGTGCGCTCGTCGAAGGTCACCCACACCACGCCTTGGTTGTCGCTCAGATAGCCGCTGGTGTCGCTCGCGTCCTGGACGTACGTGCCGGGGTTGGGGAAGGACGTCACCTTCGACCAGGTGACACCGGAGTCGGTGGAGCGCCACAGCCCGTTGCCGCTCGGCGCGCCGAGGTAGAGCACGCTGTTCCGGTTGGGGTCCACCGCCAGCCGCTCGCCCATGCCGCGGCCGGGCATATTGCCGCCCAGCTTGAAGGGGAGGGTGGTGGACTGCCAGCTGGCGCCCCGGTTGGACGAGCGCAGGATCGCGCCGTTGCCCGGGTCCCAGCTGTTGGTGTACGTACCGGCCGCCACATAGACCTTGTTGGGATCCACCGAGTCGCTGGCCAGGCTCACCACCCCGGTCCAGCCCCAGTGGTCCCAGTCCAGCGAGTCCAGCAGCGGCACCCAGCGCTTGCCGGACTGGTCCCAGCGGTACGCCCCGCCGATGTCGGTGCGGGCGTAGGCGAGGTTCCTCTCCTTGCGGTTGAAGACGATGCCGGGGACGAAGCCGCCGCCGTCCACGCGGACGTTCTTCCAGGTGTAGGCGTCGGCCTGGGCGGTGGTGGCCCGAGTGGTGGCCCGGGCGGGGGCGGCTTCGGGGCGGGCCGCGGCGGGGGAGGCCGCCGCGGTGAGTAAGCCGCCGACGAGTGCCAGCGCGGCCATGAGCGCGCCGACCGGTCTTCTGCCGTTGCTGCGCACGGGAACTTCCTCTCCGGACGTGGGGGTAGTGAGGCATGAGGGCCATGCGGGCGAGGGTATTTGGGAGCGCTCCCATGCGTGCGTCATCCGATGCTAGCGGCCGGATGGCCGCGCGAGAAGGGTGAAGTCAAGGGGTCCTCAAGGGGTCCTCAAGGGGTGTTGGGCCCCGCCGTCCCGGATTCGCGGTAAGCATTGCCGGGCGCCCCGCAAGGGCCCCATCATCAGCGGGAGTTGCCACTTGCCACCACATCGGGCACGCCACCACATCGGGCACGCCGCCGCGGGGCGCCCGGCGCGGGTCGCCCGGCGCGGGCTCGGCGCGGGCCACCCGGCCACCGCTGGGTGGCGCCCCCGGCGCGTCGGCGTTGTCCGGCACCACGCTCCCTCGGGGGCGACGGGGGACGGTCTCCTGGCCCTTCGGTCCGGCTGGTGGCGGCGGGCTTACGTTGACGGCACGACCGAGGCGAGGAGTTGGGTTTCATGGGTGGGATCACGCGCAGAAGTCTCACGGTGGCGGCCGCCGGAGCCCTGGCCGCCACCGTCACGGCGGGCGACGCGCTGGCGGAGGGGCGGGGCGGTGGGCAGCGGCCCGAGTTCCGCGGGATGTGGCTGGCCACCGTCGCCAACCGCGACTGGCCGTCCAGGCCCGGTCTCCCCGCGGAGCGGCAGCGGGCCGAGCTGCTGGGCTTCCTCGACACGGCCGTGAGCCGCCGGCTCAACGCGGTGGTCTTCCAGGTGCGGCCGACGGCGGACGCGCTGTGGCCCTCACCGTACGAGCCGTGGGCGGAGTGCCTCACCGGCGTGCAGGGCAAGGATCCGGGCTGGGATCCGCTGGGCACCGCCGTGCGCGAGGCGCACCGGCGCGGTCTGGAGCTGCACGCCTGGTTCAACCCGTACCGGATCGCCAATCACACCGACCCCGCACGGCTGGTCCCCACCCATCCGGCCCGGGTGCACCCCGAGTGGGTCGTGCCGTACGGCGGGAAGCTCTACTACAACCCCGGGCTGCCGGAGGTTCGCCGCTTCGTCCAGGACGCCATGCTGGAGGCGGTCGCGCGCTATGACATCGACGCCGTCCACTGGGACGACTACTTCTATCCGTATCCGGTGGCCGGTCAGGTCTTCGACGACGACGCGGCGTACGAGCGCTACGGCGCGGGCTTCCCGGACCGCGCGGCCTGGCGGCGGAACAACATCGACCGCCTGGTGTACGAGACGGCCGTGCGCGTCAGACGACTGAAGCGGCGGGTGCGGTTCGGCATCAGCCCCTTCGGCGTCTGGCGCAACCAGGCCACCGACCCGCTCGGCTCCGCCACCACGGCGGGGGTGCAGACCTACGACGACCTCTACGCGGACACCCGTGGCTGGGTGCGGCGGGGATGGCTCGATTACGTCGTCCCGCAGGTCTACTGGAACATCGGCTTCGCCGCCGCCGACTACGCCGTGCTCGTCCCCTGGTGGTCGGAGGCGGTCCGGGGCACCGGGGTGAACCTCTACATCGGCGAGGCGCTCTACAAGGCGGGCGACCCGGCGCAGCCCGCGCCCTGGCAGGACCCGGCGGAGCTGTCCCGGCACCTCACCTTCGACCAGGGCTTTCCCCAGGTGCGCGGCAATGTGTACTTCTCGGCGAAGGAAGTGGCCGCCGACCGCAACGGCGCCATGGCGCGTGTGGTCGCCGACCACTATCCGTATCGCGTCCGTCCGCCCCGCTGACCCGGGACCTGCCCCTGTGGGGACAACTATCGCTGCCCGGGTCCGGCGGCCAGGTGGCGGACGACCGAGTCGGGCCCGGGGGAGAACAGGCACTCGTGTCCGTCGTCCTCGTAACGCACGCGGTAAGGCGGTTCCCCGTTGTCTCCGAGCACTTCGATGATCTCCGCTACACGATCGTGAATTCCGACAACCCTGCCGTGTACCAGCAGCTTGTCGCCTACGGTCGCCTCCATGTGCGTGACCTCCCGTCCGCTGGAGGGCAATGCGGTCTGCTGAGGGCAATGCGATCCCTGAGGCCAGTCTATGGCCGGTTGTCCTGGTTTGCTCCCGCCGGGGAGTGATTCCGGTCCGCCGCCTCGGGGATCCGGTCCGTCCTTTCGGGTGTCCGGTCCGCCGCTTCGGGGATCCGGTCCGATCCTTCGACGGTTTCGACGGTCTTGACGGTTTCGGCCGGACGCGTCCGGCCGGGGCCGGAAGCCCGTACCGCCCCGGCCGGGACCCGGGCCCGCTGTGTCGCCCCGATGCACACCAGCACCGCGACGGCGGCGATCGGGGCGGCGGGGGTCAGCGTCTCGCCGAGCAGCAGCACCGACCACACCAGGGTGAGCAGCGGCTGGGCCAGTTGCAGCTGGCTGGCCCTGGCCACCCCGATGGCGGCCATCCCCCGGTACCACACCACCAGGCCCACGAACTGCGAACCGGCCGCCAGCCACAGCAGCCCGGCCACCGCACGACCGCCGAGGTGGACGTCCTCGCCCGCCAGCGCGAGCACCGCGCCCGGCACCGACAGCGGCAGACAGCCCACCAGCGCCCAGCCGATCACCTGCCAGCCCGGCATGTGGCCGGCCAGCCGGCCGCCCTCGGTGTAGCCCGCCGCGCACACCACCAGCGCGCCGAACAGATACAGATCGCCGGTGGTGAGCGCCCCGCCGCTCTGCTGCACCGCGAAGGCGATCACGACCGCCGCCCCGGCCAGCGCCGCCGCCCAGAACACCCGCGAGGGCCGCACCCCGGTGCGTACGGCAGAGAAGGCGGCGGTGGTGAGCGGCAGCAGGCCGACCACCACGGCCGCGTGCGCGGTGGTGGAGGTCTCCAGGGCGAGCGTGGTCAGCAGCGGGAAGCCCACGACGACCCCGGCCGCGACGACCAGCAGCCCCGGCCAGTGGCGGCGGTTCGGCACCGGCACCCGCAGGGCGACCAGCGCCCCGCCCGCGATCAGCGCGGCGAGCACCACCCGGCAGCTGGTCACCGTCCAGGGGCCGAGGCCGGTGAGCGCCCAGGCGGTGGCGGGGAAGGTGAGGGAGAAGGCGGCCACGCCGAGCGCGGCGAGCAGGGTGCCGGTGCGGAGGGCGAACGGCGTCGGAAGCGCCGGGGCCGCCCGGGCGCCGCCCCGGTCCTGGGCTGGGCCGCGACCTGGGGCGGGGCCGCCATCCGGGGCGGGGTCGCCGTGCTGGGCGGGGGTGCTATCCGGTGCTGGGTCACCGTGCGGGGCTGGGGCGCCACCCGGGGCCGGGTCGCCGCTCACCGCTATCGCACTGCTGTCAGTAGCGCTATCCTGTGCTGTCATGCAACAGCGTAGCAGTGTGGCCGACCTCGCAGAATCCCTGCGGAAGGAGCTGGACCGCTACTCACCTGGAGAGAAGCTGCCGTCCAGCCGGGCCCTGGTCGAGCGCCACCGGGTGAGCCCGGTGACCGTCTCCCGCGCCCTCGCCGCGCTCGTCGCCGAAGGGCTGGTGGTCACCCGCCCCGGCGCCGGTGCCTTCCGCGCCGACCGGCCACGGGCCGGGGCGCAGCGGCCGGGCGACACCTCCTGGCAGGAGGTCGCGCTGAGCCTGGAGACGGCCGGTGAGCCGGTGCCGCGCTCGGTGGACGCCTCCGGCGTCCTGGCCACGCTCGCCGCCCCGCCGCCCGGGATCCTGGAGTTCAACGGCGGCTATCTGCACTCCTCCCTCCAGCCCGAGCGGGCGCTGGCCGCCGCCCTGGCGCGCGCCGGGCGGCGGCCCGGGGCCTGGGACCGCCCGCCGGTGGAGGGCCTGCCCGAGCTGCGCGCCTGGTTCGCCCGCGAGATCGGCGGCCCGGCCGGGGCCCTCGGCGCCTCCGACGTCCTGGTCACCGCGGGCGGCCAGTCCGCGCTCACCTGCGCGCTGCGCGCGCTCGCGGCGCCCGGTGCGCCCGTCCTCGTGGAGTCCCCCACCTACCCCGGCATGCTCGCCGCCGCCCGCGCCTCCGGGCTGCGCCCCGTGCCGGTCCCGGTGGACGCCGACGG
Organism: Streptomyces sp. 5-10; assembly: GCF_014712245.1. Classification (NCBI taxonomy): domain Bacteria; kingdom Bacillati; phylum Actinomycetota; class Actinomycetes; order Kitasatosporales; family Streptomycetaceae; genus Streptomyces; species Streptomyces sp. 5-10. The sequence goes on along the minus strand of NZ_JACVYG010000055.1, from coordinate 39,968 downwards.
GGTGCGCCCCGATCTGCTCGCCGAGGCGCTGCGGGCGACCGGCGCCCGGGTCTTCGTGTGCCAGCCGCTGTTCCAGAACCCCACCGGCGCGGTGCTCTCCGCCGGGCGGCGCCGCGAAGTGCTCGCGATCGTCCGTGCGGCGGGCGCGTTCCTGGTGGAGGACGACTTCGCGCGCCGGCTCGCCCACGAGGACGCGGGCCCGCTGCCCGCCACCTTGGCCGCCGACGACCCCGACGGGGCGGTGGTCCACGTCTGCTCGCTCACCAAGGCCACCTCGCCCAGCCTGCGGGTGGGCGCGCTCGCCGCCCGCGGTCCCGCGCTGGAGCGGCTGCGCGCGATCCAGGTCGTGGACAGCTTCTTCGTGCCCCGTCCGTTGCAGGAGACCGCCCTGGAACTCGTCGGCGCGCCCTCCTGGCCCCGCCATCTGCGCACCGTCGCCGCCGATCTGCACACCCGCCGCGAGGCGCTCGCCACCGCCGTACGGCGGGAGCTGCCCGCGCTGGAGCTGCGCCATGTCCCGCGCGGCGGCTACCACATGTGGCTACGGCTGCCCCAGGGCACCGACGAGGCCGCCCTGGCCTCCGCCGCGCTGCGCGCCGGGGTCGCCGTCGCCCCCGGCCGCCCGTACTTCTGCGCCGAACCGCCCGCGCCGCATGTGCGGCTGAGCTTCGCGTCGGTGGCGGGGACCGGTGAACTGGGGGAGGGGGTGCGGCGGTTGCGCACCGCGTGCGAGGAGGTGCTGGCGGGGGCGTAGGGGGGCGTTCGACGGGTCGTGTCGCCTGCGGCGGGCTACTCCCCTCCCCGCCCCTTCCCGAAACTGGTGCTCCGCCCCAGCCCCCGGCCGGTGCTCCGCCTCGGGCCTCGGCCGGGGTTTCGCCTCGGGTCTCGGGTCGGGGTTCCGCCCCAGGTCCCGGGCCGGGGTTCCCCTCGGGCCCCGGGGCCGGGGTTCTGCCCCCGGGGCCTCAGGCCCCAGGCCCCGGGGCCCGGACCCCGGGGTCCAGGGGCGGAGTNGGGCCTCAGGCCCCAGGCCCCGGGGCCCGGACCCCGGGGTCCAGGGGCGGAGTCCCTGGTATCGGGAAGGGGCGGGGAGGGGAAAGACCCCCGGCGGCCCGCGCCGCTTCCCGCCCGCTACCCACGATGCGCACGGTGTTCATGAGACGGCCGCTTCGAGTCGCCCGGTGACCCGGCGCACACCCAAAGGCCCCTGCTCTTCTCCTGGTTACGGGCCCTGGAGCCGGGGCCGTGACCTTACGATGCCGGGATGACGTTTCGGCTGACGCTGGTCGCCGCCGGCCGTAGCTCCTCCCGGCTGGGGGAGCGCTTCGGCGACGACCGGCCGCTGGATCCGGAGGGGCGGCTCGCCGCCGAGCGCGCGGCCCCCGCGCTGCTGCCGCTGGCCGCGGCGGAGCTGCGCTACTGCTCGCCGTCGGCCCGCAGCCGGGAGACCGGCGACGTGCTGGGCTTCACGCCACTGGTCCAACTCGCGCTGCGCGACTGCGACATGGGCCGCTGGGCGGGCCGTTCCCTCGCCGATGTGATGGCGCGCGAACCCGCGGAGGTGGACGCCTGGCTCGGCGATCCGCGCTCCGCACCGCACGGCGGGGAGTCGCTGCACGCGTTCATCATGCGGATCGGCGGCTGGCTGGACACCCGCCCGGCCGAGGACCACGCCAAGATGGTGGCCGTGGCCGACCCCGGGGTGGTCCGCGCCGCCCTGATGTACGCGATCAAGGCGCCGCCGCACTGCTACTGGAACGTCGACGTCCGTCCGCTCTCCACGGTCACCCTCACCGGCCGGGCGGGCGAGTGGCGGCTGCGCGTGGACGGTACGTGACGGAAACGCTCCCCACGTGACGGAAACACTCCCCGGGCCCCCGCCGTTCACGGCGTGAGCTCCTCGGCCAGCAGATCCATCAGCAGGCCGTCGTGCCACGTACCGTCCGGACCGCGCTCATAGGACCGCATCACGCCGACGGGCCGGAAGCCGACCTTGCCGTAGCACCTGATCGCGGCGGCGTTGTCCGCCGCCGGGTCGATCACGATCCGGTGGTGGCCGTGGTCGGCGATCAGATGGCGGGCCAGGGTGCGTACGGCGTCGGTGCCCAGCCCCCGCCCGTGCACCGCCGGGTCCAGGTAGATGTCGATGCTCGCGTGCCGGTAGTCCGGATCGGCCTCGGCCGACCACTGGATCAAGCCGATCACGGCGCCCTCGTTCTCGATGGTCCACTGCTCGGCGCCGGGGTCGGCCAGGTCCTCGCGCACCGCCGCCACCAGGTCCTCGCCGCCTTGCCAGCGCGCGTACACCTCGGGCGTGGCGCGGATCGCGGCCAGGGAGGGAACATCGGAAGGGACGGTGGGGCGCAGCACCACCCGCGCGCCCCGCAGAGTCATCGGCATGGACGGGACGATCCCACCGAAGCGCGTGCCGTGACCAGGGCGCGGCGCCTCGCGCGGCTTTCTGCCCAGGGCCCTTTCGGGAAAGCACTCGGCACCGGATATCTTGATGTCGAGCAATGTTGCAGACGTGGAGCGGAGCACCCGGTGACTGACTCGACCATCATCTATACGCACACGGACGAGGCCCCTGCCCTCGCGACGTACTCGTTCCTGCCGGTGATCGAGGCGTATGCCTCCACGGCCGGGGTCAGCGTGGAGAGCCGGGACATCTCCCTGGCGGGCCGGATCATCGCCCAGTTCCCCGAGCACCTCGAAGAGGGCCAGCGCATCCCCGACGCCCTCGCCGAGCTGGGTGACCTTGCCAAGACCCCCGAGGCCAACATCATCAAGCTGCCGAACATCTCGGCCTCGATCCCGCAGCTGAAGGCCGCGATCGCCGAGCTGCAGCAGCAGGGTTACGCGCTGCCGGACTACCCGGACGACCCGAAGACCGACGAGGAGCGGGAGATCCGCGCCCGTTACGACAAGGTCAAGGGCTCCGCGGTGAACCCGGTGCTGCGCGAGGGCAACTCCGACCGCCGCGCCCCCGCCTCGGTGAAGAACTACGCCAAGGCCAACCCGCACCGCATGGGCGCCTGGTCGGCCGATTCCAAGACCAATGTGTCCCACATGGACACCGACGACTTCCGCTCCACCGAGAAGTCCGTGGTGATCCCGGAGGACGGCTCGCTGCGCATCGAGCTGGCGGGCGACGACGGCTCCACCACCGTGCTGCGCGAGTCGGTGCCGGTGCTGGCGGGCGAGGTCGTGGACGCCTCCGTGATGCGCGTCGCGGCGCTGCGCGAGTTCCTCTCGGCGCAGGTGGCCCGCGCCAAGGCGGAGGGCGTGCTGTTCTCGCTGCACCTGAAGGCCACGATGATGAAGGTCTCCGACCCGATCGTCTTCGGCCACGCCGTACGCGCCTTCTTCCCCAAGACCTTCGCCGAGCACGGTGAGACCCTCGCCGCCGCCGGTCTGACCCCGAACGACGGTCTGGGCGGCATCCTCAAGGGCCTGGAGGCCCTGCCCGAGGGCGCGGCGATCAAGGCGTCCTTCGACGCCGAGCTGGCCGAGGGCCCGGAGCTGGCCATGGTCGACTCCGACCGCGGCATCACCAACCTGCATGTGCCGTCCGACGTCATCGTCGACGCCTCCATGCCGGCCATGATCCGCACCTCCGGCCACATGTGGGGCCCGGACGGCGAGGAGCACGACACCCTCGCGGTGATCCCGGACAGCAGCTACGCCGGGATCTACCAGGCCGTCATCGACGACTGCCGCGCCAACGGCGCCTTCGACCCGGCCACCATGGGCTCGGTGCCCAACGTCGGCCTGATGGCGCAGAAGGCCGAGGAGTACGGCAGCCACGACAAGACCTTCGAGATCCCCACCACCGGCACCGTCCGCGTCCTGGACGGGGCGGGCAACGCGGTCATCGAGCAGGTCGTCGGCGCCGGTGACATCTTCCGGATGTGCCAGACCAAGGACGTGCCGATCCAGGACTGGGTCAAGCTGGCCGTCACCCGCGCCCGCGCCACCGGTGACCCGGCCGTCTTCTGGCTGGACGAGGGCCGCGCCCACGACGCCAACCTCATCGAGAAGGTCAAGGCGTACCTGCCCCAGCACGACACCGAGGGCCTGGACATCAGGATCCTGGCCCCGGTCGAGGCGATCAAGCTCTCCCTGGAGCGGATCCGCCGCGGCGAGAACACGATCTCGGTCACCGGCAACGTCCTGCGTGACTACCTGACCGACCTGTTCCCGATCCTGGAGCTGGGCACCAGCGCCAAGATGCTCTCGGTCGTCCCGCTGATCAACGGCGGCGGTCTGTTCGAGACCGGCGCGGGCGGCTCGGCGCCCAAGCACGTCCAGCAGCTGGTCAAGGAGAACTACCTGCGCTGGGACAGCCTGGGCGAGTTCCTGGCCCTCGCGGTCAGCTTCGAGCACCTCGCGCAGAAGACGGGCAACGCGCGGGCCCAGATCCTCGCCGACACCCTCGACCGGGCGACCGGCACCTTCCTGGCCGAGAACAAGTCGCCCAGCCGCCGCGTCGGCGGTATCGACAACCGCGGCAGCCACTTCTACCTGGCCCTGTACTGGGCCCAGGAGCTGGCCAAGCAGACCGACGACGCCGACCTGGCCAAGGCGTTCGCCCAGCTCGCCGACACGCTCTCCACCCAGGAGCAGACGATCGTCGACGAGCTGATCGCGGTCCAGGGCTCCCCGGCCGACATCGGCGGCTACTACCAGCCCGACTCGGCCAAGGCCGCGGCCGTCATGCGCCCGTCCGCGACCTTCAACCAGGCCCTGGCCACCCTCGGCTGACCCGCCTGACACGCGCTCGGCGCGTCTGACACACCCACACCGCACCACACCGCCCCGGCCGGCACTCGCCCGGCCGGGGCGGTCCCCTTCTCCCGCCTCGTGCGGGCGGCTCCATGGAGCGGCTATAGGGAGGGGACGCCCATCAGGGCGGCGGCCTGAACGGTGGGGCCGGGCACCGGGCCCAGCCATTCGCAGAGCAGGACGGTGGCGTCGTCCTGGAGGTGGCCTTCGTGGTGGGCCATGACGGCACCGACCAGGCGGCGCAGGGTCTCCGGAACGGGCAGCCCGTCGGCGTGCTGCCGGATGAGGAAGTCGACGAACCGGGTCAGGCCGAACTCACGGCCGCCGGGGCGCCGTGCCTCGGTGATGCCGTCGGTGTAGAACACGATGCGGTCACCGGGCTGAAGCTGCTCGCGGCACAGCGTGGCCTCCAGCCCCGGCCCCAGGCCCATGCCCAGGGGGAGGCCCGGCGGGCACCGCAGCTGGCTGGTCCAGCGGCCGCCGCGGATGACCAGCGGCGGATGGTGGCCGTAGCTGACCCAGCGCAATTCCCCGCCACGGGTGTCCAGCTCGGCCAGGATGCCGGTGGCGTAGCGGCCTCCCTGGAACTGCTCGATGAGCGCCTCGTCGATCCGCTCGCCGGTCCGCACCAGGTCGGCACGGCGGCGGCGGGCGTTGCGGCACGCTCCCAGGGCGAGGTTGGCGGTCAGCCCGGCGGCGGTGTCGTGCCCCATCGCGTCGAAGACCGCCAGGCGCACCATCGGCCCGTCGGTGGCGTAGTCGTAGGCGTCCCCGCTGATGTCGTACGCCGGCTCCATGACGGCGGAGATGGCCACCCGGCCGTCCGCGTAGGTGGTCTGTGGCATCAGCCGCCACTGCATTTCGGCCGCGATGGTCATCGCCTCGCTGCCCACCAGCCGGGCGAAGGCGTCGCTGAAGTCGCGCTTGCTGACCACGAGCAGTGCCACCAGGGCGGAGAGCAGCTTCATGTCCTCGCGGGCCCGTGCGTCGTCGGTGGCCGTGGTGACGCGCAGCAGACCCATGCGCTCGGTGCCGTTCAGCAGCGGCACCCACCACTGGTGGCGACCCGGCTCGGCGGGGGCGGCGGGCAGCACCTCACCGTACTGGTAGGCCCGGCCCGGCACGGTGCCCTCGACCTTCAGCTCCTCCGGCTTCCCGCCCTCCGGCTTCCCGCCCTCCGGTCCCGTGGCGCCCGAGGTGGTCAGCTGCCGCAGCACCTGCCGCCGCACATCGACCAGGTAGATCAGCACCTGGCCGATACCGGCGGGTGCCGCGTGCTCGGCCACGGCGGCCGGCAGCATCTCCAGGGGCATCAGATGGCTGGCGGCCAGCAGCTCGCCGAGCAACCGCCTGCTGCCCGACTCCCGACTCCGGTCCGTCACGACCGCTCCCTCTCGTCCGAGGCCGCGGAACGCGACCCGGCACCCCCTTCAGTGTCGCGCGCCCCGGCGGCCCCGGCCCACCCGGCACCGCGCCGGGCCGAAGCCCCGCAGCCCCGGCCGGCCCCTGTCCCACCCGGAGGAACGGTGCCTCAGGTACGCCGAGAAGGTGAGGCGACCTCCCAGGCCGCCTCGATCATCCGGAAGATCTCGTCCACCGCGGCCTCCGGGTCGGCCGCCTCCCGGGCCAGCGAATAGGCGTCGATCACGAACCTCGCGATCGTCCGGCAGGCCGTCGTGGTCTGTGACCGCTCGGGATCGGCGGCGATGGCCGCTGCCAGCGACTCCGCGTGGCGCAGCCGCATCGACTCCTCGTACTCCCGCAGGGCGGGTGATGTCTCGATCATCTGCCAGATCGGGGCGGCACCGTCCGCCGTGCAGTGGCGCACCAGGGCGTGGATCTCGCGGCGCAACGCGGGGAGCAGCGGTTCGTGCGGCGCCCGGTCGGTGACCGCCCGCGTGAGGCGGCGCTCGAAGTCCTCGTCCTGCTCGAACACCAGGGCCTCTTTCGAGGCGAAGTGGGAGAAGAGCGTGGTGACGGCCACGTCGGCCTCGGCGGCCACCTCGCGGATGCCCACCGCGTCGTATCCCCGTTCCAGGAAGAGCCGCAGGGCGGCATCGGCGATCTTCTGGCGGGTCGCGGCCTTCTTGCGCTCACGGCGTCCGGTCGGCACGGTCATGGCCGTCACGCTATCAGATGCAAAACCAGAACGGTTCTGAAACCCTAACTGTTAGTGCTACGGTCGGCCGCATGAAGAGAGTGAGCTTCGCCGAGTTCGGCGGTCCGGACGTTCTGCAACTCATTGACGCCGAGGAGCCCCACGCGGGCCCCGGCCAGGTACGTATCGCCGTACGGGCGGCGGGCGTGAACCCCGTCGACTGGCGGATCCGTGAAGGCCAGGTCCTGGGGGCCCATCCGACCAAGTTGCCCTCCGGGGTCGGGCAGGACGCCTCCGGGGTGGTGGACGAGGTCGGCGAGGGTGTCGAAGGGGTCGAGGTCGGCGACCGTGTGTTCGGCGAGGGGTCGAGCACCTATGCCGAGTTCGCCGTGCTGTCGGCCTGGGCCCGTATGCCCGAGGGGCTGACGTTCGCAGAGGCGGCCGGATATCCCTCCGTGGTGGAGACCGCGCTGCGCATCATCCGCGAGGTCGGTGTCCGGCCCGGGCAGACGCTGCTGGTCAGCGGCGCGTCCGGGGGAGTCGGATCGGCGGTGCTGCAGATCGCCCGCGACCGCGGCATCACGGTGATCGGCACGGCCGGGGCCGCGAACCAGGACTATCTGCGGAGCCTGGGTGCCGTTGCCACGACGTACGGCGAGGGCTGGGTCGAGCGGGTGCGGCGGCTCGGCCGGGTCGACGCGGCCCTCGATCTGGCCGGCTCGGGGGTGATCCGCGAACTCGTCGAGCTGACCGGGGATCCGCAGAAGGTGATCTCCATCGCCGACCTCGGTGCGCCGGAGCTCGGCGTCCGGTTCTCCGGCGTGGCCGGAAGCGTGCCGGAAGCGCTCGCCGAGGCCGTCGACCTCATCGCGCGGGGCAGGCTCCACATCCCGGTCGAGAAGTCGTACCCGCTCGCCGAGGCCGCGGCGGCGCACATCGACAGCCAGGCCGGCCACACGCGCGGACGCCGGGTCATCGTCATCTGAGCCGTTTTCCCGCGCGGTCGGGCGGTCCGGTCCCGCGTGGTCGGGCGGCCGGGTGAGCCGCATTCCCTGTGACCGAGGATTTTAGTTGGCATATCTCGGTCTGAGCCGTGCAGGTCAGACTGGCCGTGCAGATGCCCGTTGCCGCTGCCGCGTTCAAGGAGCCCGCATCCCTTGAGGGATGGCGCTGGAGCCGGTCTGTAAGGTCACGGCCGTACGGCCGTGACGTTCGTGGAGGGCTGATGACCGTTCTGAACGCTTTGGACGCGACGGAACTGGCACGGTGCATCCGGGCCCGTGAGGTGTCCTCCCGTGAGGTGGTGCAGGCCCATCTCGATCGCATCGCGGCTCTGGATCCCCATATACACGGCGTGATCACCTTGCTTGGTGAACAGGCTCTCGCCGCGGCGGATCAAGCGGACTCCGCTGTCGCGCGCGGCGACGACCTCGGTCCGCTGCACGGAGTCCCCTTCACGATCAAGGACTCACTCGACACCGCGGGCGTGGTGACCACGCGGGGATCGCGGCTGTTCGCCGACCACGTGCCGACGGCCGACGCGACAGCCGTGGCGCGGATGCGTGCCGCGGGTGCCATCCCGCTCGCCAAGACGAGCCTGCCGGAGTTCTCGTACTGGACGGAGACGGACAACCTTCTGGTGGGCCGCACCCGTAACCCCTGGGATCCGGGGCGGACTCCGGGGGGATCCAGCGGGGGTGAGGCGGCGGTGATCGCGGCAGGTATGTCACCGCTGGGCCTGGGCAGTGACGTGGCCATCTCGGTCCGTGGTCCCGCCCATTTCACCGGCATCGTCGCTCTGAAGGCCACGCACGGCCGTATCCCGTGCACGGGACACTGGCCGCCCGTACTGCGTCGCTACTGGCACGTCGGCCCCATGGCACGCACCGTCCGGGACATCGCCACCGCCTACCGGATCCTTGCCGGACCTGACGGCATCGACGGATACGCGACCGCGCCGCGTGAGATCCCTCGCGACCCGGTCGACGGCACACCTCGGCGCATCGGCGTGCTGCTCTCGCCGGCATTCGGCCCCGTCGACACCGATGTCGCGGCCACGGTCCGGGCCGCGTCCGACGCCCTCGCGTCCTCGGGCCTGGCTGTCGAGTCGGTCCGGATCCCCGTCTTGGAGGAGTACAACGCTACCCGCCTCAGCGCCACCCTGTACACGGCCGAAGTACTCCCGTTCCTGCGGACGTTGACCGCGGGCCACGAGGACAGCCTGCACCAGGTCGCACACGCCACCTTGCGAGCCAGGGAGCCCTCGTCGGCCGATGTGGTCCAGGCCCAAAGCGTCGTTGAACGCCTGCGGGACGAGTTCGCGGCCTGTTTCAGCCGATATGACGCGCTGTTGTGCCCGGTGGTGACGATCCCCGCCCCGCTGCCGGCCCAGCCCGTCCACCACATCGACGGGGTCGAGGTACCGGCGCGGGACGTCATGCGGGCCACGGTGCCGTTCAACCTCACCGGTCTGCCGGCGCTGTCGCTCCCGTTCGGTGCCACCGCGGACGGCCTGCCGATAGGCGTCCAGCTCGTCACCCCCCTGGGACGCCGAGGACGCGCTGCTTCAGCTCGCATCACTCCTGGAGTCCGCGAGCCCAGTCCGCAAACGCCGCCCGCCGGTGACCCCCACGCCGGCGACCACCGGCTCCTGAGTTCTGGACCGGGCAGGTGCACCACTTGCTGTCAACAAGGCCCGGTGATGCCGACCGCCAGGTGCAGTCCTCCCGGGCAGGATGCAGTCATGGTGCGGACAGGATGCGGGGAAGTGCTCGGCCGGCGCGCGTAGTCGGGCAGGCGCACGGACTTGGTCCCGGCGTGGCCACGCCCCCCGCGTCACCGTCCGGGCCGAGGGCTCGGGGCGTATCTCCCTAGCCGGTCTGGTGTGCCCACCGGCCGGGGCTTCGGCTTCTGCTGCGCCGGTCGGCGGCCCGGGGGAAGGAGGCGTGCTTCGGCTTCCTGGACCGCAGGCAGCCAGAACCGTCCTTGGTGGATGAGGGCGACCCGGGACAACTAAAAATCTCGGTCGCAGTTCCCCGGCGGTGGGAATCCGGCCACCCTTTGCATAAAGCTGTCGTGAAACGTATAGTCATGCCATCATCGAGGGAGGACGACGGCATGGCCATACGTGCTGCGGTGGCGGGCGCGAGCGGATACGCGGGCGGGGAACTGCTGCGGCTGCTGCTCGCCCACCCCGAGGTGGAGATCGGCACCCTGACCGGCAACTCCAACGCCGGGCAGCCCCTCGCCGGGCTGCAGCCCCATCTGCTCCCGCTGGCCGGGCGGGTGCTGGAGCCCACCACCGCCGAGGCGCTGGCCGGGCATGACGTGGTCTTCCTGGCACTGCCGCACGGGCAGTCCGCCGCCGTCGCCGAGCAGCTCGGCGACCAGGTCCTGGTCGTCGACTGCGGCGCCGACTTCCGGCTGAAGGACGCGGCGGACTGGGAGCGGTTCTACGGTTCGCCGCACGCCGGCACCTGGCCCTACGGCCTGCCCGAGCTGCCCGGCGCCCGCGCCGCGCTGGAGGGCACCAAGCGCATCGCGGTGCCGGGCTGCTACCCCACCGCCGTCTCCCTCGCGCTCTTCCCGGCGTACGCGGCCGGGCTGCTGGAGCCCGAGGCGGTCATCGTCGCCGCCTCCGGGACCTCGGGCGCGGGCAAGGCACCCAAGCCGCATCTGCTGGGCAGCGAGGTCATGGGCTCCATGAGCCCGTACGGCGTCGGCGGCGGCCACCGGCACACCCCCGAGATGATCCAGAACCTGTCCGCCGCGGCGGGGGAGCGGGTGTCGGTCTCCTTCACCCCGACCCTCGCCCCGATGCCCCGCGGCATCCTCGCCACCTGCAGCGCCAAGGCCAGGCCCGGAGTCACCGGGGAGAGCCTGCGCGCCGCGTACGACAAGGCGCTGCGGGACGAACCGTTCGTCACCCTCCTCCCCGAGGGCCAGTGGCCCTCCACCGCCGCCGTGTACGGATCCAACGCCGCGCTGCTCCAGGTCGCCCATGACGAGGCGGCCGGCCGCGCCCTCGTGATCAGCGCCATCGACAACCTCACCAAGGGCACCGCGGGCGGCGCGGTGCAGAGCATGAACATCGCCCTCGGCCTCCCCGAGGAGCTGGGACTTTCCACGATCGGAGTCGCTCCATGAGCGTTACGGCAGCCAAGGGCTTCACGGCCTCCGGCGTCGCGGCAGGGATCAAGGAGAACGGAAACCCCGACCTCGCCCTCGTGGTGAACACCGGCCCGCGCCTCGCCGCCGCGGCCGTCTTCACCTCCAACCGCGTCAAGGCCGCCCCCGTCCTGTGGTCCGAGCAGGTCGTCAAGGGCGGTCAGGTCTCGGCCGTCGTCCTCAACTCCGGTGGCGCCAACGCCTGCACCGGCCCGCTGGGCTTCCAGGACACCCACGCCACCGCCGAGAAGGTCGCGGAGGTCCTCGGCCACAGCGCGGGCGAGGTCGCCGTGGCCTCCACCGGCCTCATCGGCGTCCGGCTGCCCATGGACGCGGTGCTGTCCGGGGTCGGCAAGGCCGCCGATGCGCTCTCCCCGCACGGCGGCGAGAAGGCCGCGATCGCCATCAAGACCACCGACACCGTCCACAAGACGGCCGTCGTACAGAGCCCGGCCGGCTGGACCGTGGGCGGTATGGCCAAGGGCGCCGGGATGCTGGCCCCGGGCCTGGCCACCATGCTCGTCGTCCTCACCACCGACGCCGACGTGGACACCCCCGGGCTGGACACCGCGCTGCGCGCCGCCACCCGCACCACCTTCGACCGGATCGACTCCGACGGCTGCATGTCCACCAACGACATGGTGCTGCTGATGGCCTCCGGCGCCTCCGGTGTCGCCCCCGACGCCGCGGAGTTCGCCGAGGCGGTCCGCGAGGTCTGCGCCGATCTCGCCCGCCAGCTGATCGGGGACGCCGAGGGCGCCTCCAAGGACATCCGGATCGAGGTCGTGGGCGCGGCCACCGAGGACGACGCGGTGGAGGTGGGCCGCTCCATCGCCCGCAACAACCTCCTCAAGTGCGCCGTCCACGGCGAGGACCCCAACTGGGGCCGGGTGCTCTCCGCGATCGGCACCACCTCGGCCGCCTTCGAACCCGACCAGCTCAACGTCGCGATCAACGACGTCTGGGTGTGCAAGAACGGCTCGGTGGGCGAGGACCGGGAGCTGGTCGACATGCGCTACCGCGAGGTCCGGATTACCGCGGACCTGGCCGCGGGCAGCGCCTCGGCGGTCATCTGGGCCAATGACCTCACCGCCGACTACGTCCACGAGAACAGCGCATACTCCTCATGAGCCAGCCGACCACCCGTAAACACACCGCCCTGCCCAAGGCCCGCATCCTCATCGAGGCGCTGCCCTGGCTGACCCGGCACCACGGCAAGACCGTGGTGGTCAAGTTCGGCGGCAACGCCATGGTGGACGACGAGCTGAAGGCCGCCTTCGCCCAGGACGTCGTCTTCCTGCGCCACGCGGGTCTGCGCCCGGTCGTCGTCCACGGCGGCGGCCCCCAGATCAGCGCACAGCTGGACCGGCACGGTCTGGTGAGCGAGTTCAAGGCCGGGCTGCGGGTCACCACCGACGACGCCATGGACGTCGTACGGATGGTGCTGGCCGGACAGGTCCAGCGCGAACTGGTCGGGCTGCTCAACCGGCACGGCCCGCTGGCCGTCGGCATGACCGGCGAGGACGCGCACCTGATGTCCGCCACCAAGCACTTCGCCGAGATCGACGGCGAGCAGGTGGACATCGGCCGGGTCGGCCAGATCACCGAGATCGACACCGGTGCGGTCCAGGCCCTGCTGGACGACGGCCGGATCCCGGTCGTCTCCTCCATCGCCCGCAGCGCCGACGACGGCCATGTCTACAACGTCAACGCCGACACGGCCGCGGCCGCCCTCGCCGTCGCGCTGGGCGCCGAGACCCTGATGGTGCTCACCGATGTGGAGGGCCTGTACGCCGACTGGCCCAACAGCGACGAGGTGATCAGCAAGCTCACCGCGAGCCAGCTGGAGAAGCTGCTGCCGGAGCTGGCCAGCGGCATGGTGCCGAAGATGGAGGGCTGTCTGTACGCCGTGCGCCACGGGGTCACCACCGCCCGCGTGCTCGACGGGCGGGTACCGCACTCCATCCTGCTGGAGATCTTCACCGACGAGGGCATCGGCACGATGGTCCTGCCGGACGGGACCGCGATCGGCATGGACGACCAGGACGGCAAGGGCGACCAGGACGGCAAGGGCGACCAGGACGGCAAGGGGGAGGACCAGTGAGCAACGCGGAGCTGAAGCGGCGCTGGCAGGGGGCGCTCATGGACAACTACGGCACCCCCCGCCTCCCGCTCACCCACGGCGAGGGCACCAAGGTCTGGGACGCGGACGGCAAGGAGTACCTCGACTTCGTCGGCGGTATCGCCGTCAACTCCCTCGGCCATGCCCACCCCGCCGTCGTCCGGGCGGTCTCCGACCAGATCGCCACCCTCGGCCACGTCTCCAACCTCTTCGTGGCCGAGCCCCCGGTGGCGCTCGCCGAGCGGCTGCTCCAGCTCTTCGGCCGCTCCGGACGCGTGTACTTCTCCAACTCCGGCGCGGAGGCGGTCGAGGCCGCCTTCAAGATCGGACGGCGCACCGGGCGCACCCATATGGTGGCCACCGCGGGCGGCTTCCACGGCCGCACGATGGGCGCGCTGGCCCTGACCGGCCAGCCCGCCAAGCAGGAGCCCTTCCTCCCGCTGCCCGGCGATGTGACGCATGTGCCGTACGGGGACGTGGAGGCGCTGCGCGCGGCCGTGACCACCGACACCGCCCTCGTCATCCTGGAGCCCATCCAGGGCGAGAACGGCGTCATCGTGCCGCCGGCCGGCTATCTGGCGGCGGCGCGGGAGATCACCCGGGCCACCGGCACCCTGCTGGTGCTCGACGAGATCCAGACCGGGATCGGGCGGACCGGGCACTGGTTCGAGCACCAGGCGCAGGGCGTCGAGCCCGATGTCGTCACCCTCGCCAAGGGGCTCGGCGCCGGGCTGCCCATCGGCGCCACCCTCGCCTTCGGGCCCGCGGCCGATCTGCTGACCCCAGGGCAGCACGGCTCCACCTTCGGCGGCAACCCCGTCTCCTGCGCCGCCGGTCTCGCCGTCCTCGACACCATCGCCGCCGACGGCATCCTGGACCGGGTCAAGCGGGCGGGGGAGCGGCTGCGTAACGGAATCGAATCGCTCGACCACGCACTGGTCGCCCGGGTCCGCGGCGCCGGGCTGCTGCTCGGTATCGTGCTCACAGAGTCCCTCGCGCCGCAGGTGCAGAAGGCGGCTCAGGACGCGGGACTCCTGGTGAACGCGGTCGCGCCGGACGTGGTCCGGCTCGCCCCGCCGCTCGTCATCTCCGACGGCGAGGTGGACACCTTCCTCCGGGAGCTGCCGGCCGTCCTGGACGCCGCACATGAGGGAGACGGGGAACGACGAGCCGGAGACTGACGACACCGATGACCGAGGCGCAGCACACCGACGCGCAGGACGTGGGCCACGGCGGACCGGCCGTGCCACAGACCCGCACCGCACGCCACCGCCGGATCGTGGACATCCTGAACCGGCAGGCCGTGCGGTCCCAGAGCCAGCTCGCCAAGCTGCTCGCGGACGACGGGCTCTCCGTCACCCAGGCGACGCTCTCCCGGGACCTGGACGAGCTGGGCGCGGTGAAGATCCGCAACACCGGCGGTGAGCTGATCTACGCGGTGCCGAGCGAGGGCGGCGACCGTACGCCGCGCGCCCCGCTCGGCGAGTCGGCGAGCGAGGCGCGGATGGCCCGGCTGGCGGCCGAGCTGCTGATCTCGGCGGAGGCGTCGGCCAACCTCGTGGTGCTGCGCACTCCGCCGGGCGCCGCCCAGTTCCTCGCCTCGGCCATCGACTCGGCGGAGCTGCACGACATCCTCGGCACCATCGCGGGCGACGACACGCTCCTGCTGATCAGCCGCGACCCGCTGGGCGGCCAGCCGCTCGCCGACCATCTGCTGCGGCTGGCCCAGAAGGAGCGCTAAGAGGGCGCGCGGATAGGTGGGGTGGAGGAAGGAGCGGGGCGAGGGGCAAGCATGGCAAGGCGGAGGAGGGAGGCGACGCGGAGCGTCGTCGACCGACGACAACGCCGCCAGGCGCCGCCCATCGCCCCGCGACGCCGCCCCACCTATCCGCGCGCCCTCTAACTCTTCCGGGCGCGCGACGGGGTGTGCGACGGGGCGCGTGACGTCAGCGGCGGTGTGCGCGTCGAGCCGCTGGGCGGCGCCGCGGTGGAGTCGCGCACCACCAGCCGCGTGGCGATCCGGACGCGCGGTGGCCGGGAGCCCGCCGCGGGGGCCTCGCGCACCAGTCGGCATGCCTCGCTTCCTGCCTCCTGGAGGGGGACATGGAGCGCGGTGCTGCCCGGCTGGGTCATGCCGATGACGGTCAGGTCGTCGGAGGCGGCGAGGCTGATGTCCTCCGGGACCCGCAGTCCGGCGCTGCCCAGTCCCATGAAGAGGCCGAGCAGCACATAGCTGCTGTAGACCATGACGGCGGTGATCGGGGTCTCCTGCCGCACCAGGAGTTCCGCCGTGGCCAGTCCGGCGTCGAACCGCGGCGGTACGGGATCCAGGACGATCAGTTCACCGCCGCCGTCGGCCACCGCGGTCAGGGCGGCCTTCCGGCGCTGCCGGTCCATCCAGGAGCCGGGCGGACCGCCGAGGTAGGCGATGCGACGGTGGCCGAGGCCGAGGAGATGGTCCATCAGTTTCGTTACTCCGCCGGGGGTGTCCACCACCACCCCGGGCAGCCCCGGGGCCGTGCGGTCCACCGTCACCACGGGCAGCCGCTCGGCGAACGAGCGCAGGGCGACGTCCGGGCTGACCGGCGCGACCAGGATGAGCCCGTCGACCCGCGGGCCCAGCTGGTGCACCAACTCCCGCTCACGGTCCGCCGAGTGGTCGGAGACGCCGAGCAGGACGTTTCCGCCCGCCTCGGTGAGGGGCTGCTGAACGCCCGTGACGATGGGCGGGAAGAAGGGGTTGGCGAGGGTGGGGACGATGACTCCCACCAGCCCGGTGTGGCCGGTGGTCAGGGCGCGGGCGGTGGCGTTGAGCCGGAATCCCATCTCGGCGGCCACGAGGGACACCCGCTCCCGGGTCTCCGCCGCGACCATGTCGGGCCTGCTGAGCGCGCGTGACGCCGTGGAAGTGGACACGCCCGCCGCTCGAGCGACGTCTGCCAGTCGAACCATCCGCCCCTGCTCTCGTTGCCGGTTACACGGTTTTAACCGATGGCCGTTGACGGCCTCCCCGGGCCTAGCGTACCTTGCCTGCAACCGGTTGCTGCAACCGGTTGCACATCGGTGGTGGCGCACGGCGCACCGTATTGTCGACGGAGGACGGGTTCGTGTCACGCAGAGCGGCGTCTGGCCTCTTGCTCCTGCCCGGGGTGGCGCTGCTCGCCTTCGGCTTCCTCTATCCCTTCGGCGTCACCCTGTTCGCTCCGCCCGCCGCCGAGCACCCCGATGTACTCGGCAAGCTCGGCGGGATGCTCGGTGACGCCTACGTCCTTCAGGTGGCGGCCCGGACCATCCGGGTCGCCGCCCTCACCACGGTCATCTGTCTGCTGCTCGGCTTCCCGGTGGCCTACCTGATCTCCCGGGCACCCAGGCGCCGTCAGGGCCTGCTGCTCGCGCTCGCCGTCTTTCCGCTGTTGCTCTCCACCGTCGTCCGCACCTTCTCCTGGCTGGTCATCCTCGGCCGCAACGGACTGATCAGCTCCGTGCTGATCGACCTGAAGCTCGTGGACGGTGGCACCCAACTGCTCTACACCGAATTCGCCCTGGTCGCCGGGCTCACCCAGCTCTTCACCCCGATCATGATCCTGACCTCCTACAGTTCGCTCTCCCATATCGACGCCAAGCTGGAGGACGCGGCCAGGGGGCTCGGGGCCAAACCGGGCCGGGCGTTCCGGAGCGTGGTGCTGCCCCTCGCGCTGCCCGGCGTGCTGGTCGGCGCGACCCTGGTCTTCGCCGGCGCGGTCACCGCGTTCACCACCCCGCTGCTGCTCGGTGGCACCCGCAACCGCACGCTGGCCACGCTGCTGTACGACTACGCCAATGTGAAGCTCGACTGGAGCGCGGCGAGCGCGGTCGCCCTGATCATGACCGTGCTGGTGCTCGCCGCGAGCTGGATATCCGGCCGGCTGTCCCGGGTGGGGGCGGTCTGATGCGAGGGCGTCCCGTGCTCACCGCGTTGTCCGCGCTGGCGCTGCTGTTTCTGCTCGGACCGATCCTGCTCGTCGTCGCGATCGCGTTCTCCTCCGGTGACACCGTCGAGTTCCCGCCCCCGGGCCTGTCGGGGAAGTGGTTCACCAAGGCGCTCGCCCACCAGCCCTTCCAGGACGCGCTCCTCACCAGCGCGCTGGTGGCGGCCGGAGCGACGGCCCTGGCGCTGCTGGTCGGCGTTCCGGCCGCGCTGGCGATCCAGCGCCGCCGGTTCCGCGGTCGTCGGGCGATCGAGGCGCTGTTCCTGTCCCCGGCGATCGTGCCGGAGTTGGTCCTGGGGTTCGCCCTGTTCCAGCAGCTGATGGTCACCCTGCGGATCACCGCCCTCGGGGCGCTGCTGATCGGCCACACCGTGCTGCTCCTGCCGTACGCGGTGCGGGTGACCGGAGCCTCGCTCGCCATGGCCGACCCCGCCCTGGAGGAGGCGGGACGCGGTCTCGGCGCGGGGCCGCTGCGGACGTTCCTGCACATCACCCTGCCGGTGATGACGCCCGGCATCGTCTCCGCGGCCGTGCTGTCCTTCCTCACCTCCTTCAACAATGTGCCGCTGTCACTGCTCCTCAACGGTCCCGGTGTCTCCACCCTCCCGGTCGAGATGCTCCATTACGTGGAATTCTCCTTCGACCCGGTCGTCGCGGCCGTGAGCACGCTGCTGCTGGTGGCGACCGTGCTGGTCGCCCTGGTCACGGAGCGGCTCGTCGGATTCAACAAGGTCTTCAGCAAGTAGGGATGCGCCAGATGACGACGCCAGTGGTCCAGCTCCGGGCCATCACCCGGGAGTTCTCGGGGTCGGTGGCCGTGGACGCCATCGATCTGACCGTGGAGCGCGGACAGTTCACCGCCCTGCTCGGGCCCAGCGGCTGCGGCAAGACCACGACCCTGCGGATGATCGCGGGATTCCTCCCGCCCAGCTCCGGCACCATCCTGCTCGACGGCGAGGAGGCCACCCGGCTGCCGCCCGAGCGCCGCAACATCGGCATGGTGTTCCAGTCGTACGCCCTCTTCCCGCATCTGACCGTGGAGAAGAACGTGGCGTTCGGGTTGCGGATGCGGGGCGTGCCCGCCGCCGAGATCCGCACCCGGGTGGGCGAGGTACTGGAGCTGGTCGGCCTCGCCCATCTCGCCCGGCGCAAGCCCAAGGAGCTCTCCGGCGGCCAGCAGCAGCGGGTCGCGCTCGCCCGCGCGGTGGCCATCCGCCCCTCGGTGCTGCTGCTGGACGAGCCGCTGTCCAACCTGGACGCGCGGCTGCGCGTCCAGATGCGGCAGGAACTGCTGCGCGTCCAGCGCGAGACGGGTCTCACCGCCATCCTGGTCACCCACGACCAGGAGGAGGCGCTGGAGCTCGCCGACTCCATGGTGATCCTCGACCGCGGCCGGATCGTGCAGCAGGGCCCGCCGCGCGAGGTCTTCCGGGCGCCCGCGACCCGCTTCGTCGCGGAGTTCCTGGGCTATGAGAACTTCCTCGACCTCCCCGGCCGGGGCCCGATCACCATCAGGCCCGAGCATGTGGGCGTCCTCGCCCCCGGACAGAAGCCGCCCCCCGGCGGTGAAGTGGTCGAGGGGACCGTGGCCGCGGTCCGCTTCCGCGGTACGGACGTGGCGGTCACCGCCACCGTCGGCGACCGGGTCCTCCACGCCATCAGCACCGACGACACCCTGCGCGCGGGGGAGCCGGTACGGCTCCACCTGCCCCTTGCGCGGGCCGTCCCCCTGGCCGGCGACGACGGCGACGCCCGGCCGGCCACCTCGAAACAGCAGGAGTGTCCCGCATGACCCACACCACCAGAGTCCTCGCCGGCGCGGCGGCCGCGGCCGCCCTCTCCCTGTCCCTGTCCGGCTGCGCCGAAACCGCCGACGCCGACCCCAAGAAGCTGACCGTCTCCACCTTCGGCTTCGGGGCGGACCGCTTCGAGAAGACGGTGGTCGAGCCGTTCGAGAAGAAGACCGGGATCGATGTCACCGTGGAGACCGGCGCCAACGCCGACCGGCTCACCAAGCTCCGCGTCAACAAGGCGAACCCCACCGTCGACGTCGTCATGATCACCGACCTCTTCGCCGCCATGGGCCAGAAGCAGGGCCTCTTCGACAAGATCGACCCCAAGAAGGTCCCCAACCTCTCCAAGGTGCACGCGTTCGCCAGGAGTGAGGACGGCTACGGCCCCGCCTACACCTACCAGTTGCTCGGCATGCTCTACCGCACCGACAAGTTCAGCGAGCCGCCCACGCTGAACGAGCTGTGGAAGGCCGAGCACAAGGGCAAGGTCGCCGTCCCCGACATGTCCACCAGCGCCGGAATGCCCTTCCTGGAGGCCACGTCCGCCACGTACGGCACGGGCCCCAAGGACGCCGACGCCGGATTCAAGAAGCTCTCCGACCTCAAGCCAAATGTGCTCAAGTTCTTCAACCGCAGCACCGAACTGGTGAGCCTCCTGGACCGCGGTGAGGTCGAGATGGCCCCCGGCCTCGACCTGTTCGCCGTGGACCCGGCCAAGGCCGGCAAGCCCATCGGCTGGGCACCGTTCGACAAGGGCCGCTACGTCGCCGCCAACACCGCCCAGATCGTCAAGGGCAGCAAGAACAAGGCGGGCGCCGAGAAGTTCATCAACTATCTGCTCTCCGCGGACGTCCAGGAGAAGGCCGCCGCCTCCTTCAACGACAAGCCGGTCAACAAGGACGCCAAGGTGCCCGCGTCCCTCACCAAGGTGGCGGGCGAGGCCGCGAGCGACCCGTCCGCCGCCGGGTTCACCTCCCCCGACCTCGGCTACGCGGTCGATCACAACGACGCGTGGGTGGACCGCTTCCAGCGCGAGGTCTCCGGATGAGCCAGGTCCCCCACCGGGCCATCATCGACTGCGACCCCGGGATCGACGACGCGATCGCGCTGCTGCTGGCGTACGCGTCACCCGAACTCGACGTCGTGGGCGTGACCACCGTCGCGGGCAACGTCGGACTCGATCAGGTCGTCGACAACGCCCTGCGGCTGTGCGACCTGATCGGCGGCGCCGCGGCGGCCACCCCGGTGCTCCGCGGCTACGCCGGCCCACTGGCCCGCGCGCTGCGCCACCCCGACGAGCCGGTGCACGGCGCGTACGGCCTGGGCGGTGTGGAACTCCCCACGCCCACCCGGGCCGCCCACCCCGGCCACGCCGTGGACTGGATGGCCGAACGGATCCGTGTCGGCGCCCCCCAAGAGATCACCCTCATCGCCACGGCGCCGCTCACCAACGTCGCCGCGTTGCTGCACACCCACCCCGACGTCCGGGAGCGGCTGGCGGAGATCGTCATCATGGGCGGCGCGGCCTTCGCCCCGGGCAACACCACGCCCGCCGCCGAGTTCAACTTCCACGCCGACCCCGAGGCCGCCCGCTACGTCGCCGAGGCCGGGGTGCCGCTGCGCATCGTCGGGCTCGATGTGACCCGTAAGGCCCTGACCCCGCTCGCCGACGCCGAGGCACTGATCGCCGACGGCGCGCCCGCGACCTCGGCGGCCGGGCGGATGCTGAGCCATCTCATCGAGCGCTACGCCCGCCGCCACGCCGTGCGTGCCTGCGCCGTGCACGACGCGCTCGCTGTCGCTGCGGCCGTCCGGCCGGACCTCCTCCAGTGGACCGAGGCCTGGGTGACCGTGGAATGCGCGGGCGAGTTCACCCGTGGCGCGCTGGTCGCCGACGTCCACGGGCGCACCGGCCTGCCGCCCAACGCGAAGGTGGCGACGGGCGTCGACGCGGAGGCGTTCCGCGCGTTCCTGATGTCGCGGCTGCGTGACCGCTACGGCGCGCACACCGCGCCCGCGCCGAGTGCCCCCGTACGGAGCGCTGCCGTGTCAGGTGCTGCCGTACGGAGCGCTGCCGCGCCGGGCGCTTCGGCGTAGGGCCGACGCACCCGCCCCCTCCCGATTCCAGAGCAGAGAACGAGCAGGAGACCCCCATGCCGATGCCAAGCCGCTGCGATCTCCTCATCCGTGGTGCCGGCGTCGTCTCGGTGCACACCGGCGAGATCCGGCCGGCGGACGTGGTGGTGACCGGGGACCTCATCCGAGCCGTGGTCGCGCCCGGTGTGCGGATCGACTCCGACCGCGTCCTGGACGCCGAGGGGCTGCTGCTGGCGCCCGGGTACATCGACGCCCATATGCACATCGAGAGCTCGCTGCTCACCCCCGCCGAGTTCGCCCGGATCACGGTGCGGCGCGGTACCACCACTGTGCTCGCCGATCCGCACGAGATCGTCAACGTCGCCGGGCGCGAGGCCATGGCCTGGATGATCGAGCAGGGCCGCGCGCCCGCGCAGACCATGCTGTGGGCCGTGCCCTCCTGCGTCCCCGCGCTCGAGGGCTTCGAGACCGCCGGATCCCGGCTCACCGCCGAGGACATCGCCGAGATGCTCGACTGGGACGGGGTGACCACGCTCGGCGAGGTGATGGACTACCGGGCCGTCGTCGAGGGTTCCCCGCGGATGCGGTCGATCGTCGAGGCCGCCCGGCGCAAGGGCGTCCGGCTCGACGGCCACTGCCCGGGCCTGACCGGTGACGATCTGGGCGAGTACCTCTGGGCGGGGATCGACTCCGACCACACCAAGAACACCCCCGAGGTCGCCGTCGAGAAGGCCCGGCTCGGAATGTTGCTGATGCTCCAGGAGAAGTGCCTCACCCCCGAGTTGGTGGCCCGCCTCCGCGAGCTCCCCGTCCTGCCCGACTTCTGCCTGGTCACGGACGATCTGGCAGCCGATGCCATCCTCGAGCGCGGACATCTGGACCATATCGCCCGGGTCGCGCTGGACGCCGGGCTCAGCCCGCTGACCGTGCTCCGGGCCCTCACCCTGCACCCGGCACGCCGCCTCGGCCTGGACGACCGTGGCGTGGTGGCACCGGGGAAGCGGGCCGACCTCGTCCTGCTGCGCGCGCTGGAGGACCCGACGCCGGTGACCGTCGTCTGCGGTGGACAGGTCGTCGAGGCCGCCGACGCCGACGCGACGGCCCCGGTCCGCAACCCCTTCGCCGACTCGGTACGTCTCAGCCCGCTCGACGAGGACGACTGCCGCTGGCGGGTGGAGCTGCCCGATGGGGAACACACCTTCCGGGCGCTGCGGGTGAACCCCGTGGACACCTTCACCGAACCGGCCGAGGTCGTGCTGCCCGTACGGGACGGCACCGTGAAGTGGGAGGGCAGGACGGCCGTGCTCGCGGTGTACGAGCGCCACCAGCGCTCCGGCCGCCGGACGATGGCCCCCGTGGTCGGCTTCGAGCTGGCCGAGGGCGCGGTCGCCACCACGTACGCACACGACAGTCACAACCTCACCGTCGTCGCCACCGACGCCACCGCGCTGCGCCATGCGGCCAATCGGGTGATCGGCTCCCACGGTGGCATCTGTGTGGCCGTCGCCGCAGAGCCGGTCGTCCACCTCCCACTGCCGGTGGGCGGCGTGATGTCCCCGGCCCCGGCCGCCGCGGTCGCCCGGGGCGCGGCCGCCGTACGGGAGGCGCTGCACCGGTGGGGCTGGCGGCACCGCAATGCCTTCATGAGCATCTCGACCATGACGCTGCCCGTCTCGCCGCGGATCAAGCTCACCGACAAGGGCCTGGTGCGGGTGGTCGACCGGGCGTGGGAGCCGGCCGTCGTCCGACGGCCGGACAGGATCGGCTGACGGCCGGACGGGGGTCGGCCGTCAGCCGCGTCCGGGGGCGGGCCGGGCCGTCGCCGTCAGCCGGTCTCCGTCCTGCGCGCCCGGTACGCCATCCAGGCCGCCACCACCGCCCCCGAGACGTTGTGCCAGACGGAGAACACGGCGGCCGGCAGCGCGGCCAGCGGGCTGAAGTGGGCGGCGGCCAGGGAGGCGGCGAGCCCGGAGTTCTGCATCCCGACCTCGAAGGCCATGGCCCGGCTGGCGGGCGCGCCCAGCCGGGCCAGCTTCCCCGCCCCGTAGCCCAGCGCCAGGCCGAGCCCGTTGTGGAGCACCACGGCGAGCAGCACCAGCGCCGCCGCCGACTTGATGGCGTCCGCGCTCGCGGCCACCACGATCGCCACGATCACGCCGATGGTGACGGCCGACAGCCAGGGCAGCAGCCCCAGCGCCCGCTGGACGAACCGCCCGGCGACCAGCCGTACGACCAGCCCCCCGACCACCGGCAGCAGCACGGTCTTGAGGATGTCGGTGACCATCGACTCCGCGTCCACCGGCAGGAACTCCCCGGCCAGCAGCAGCGTCAGCGGCGGGGTGACCAGCGGCGCGAGCACCGTGGAGACGGTGGCGACCGACACCGACAGCGCCACATCGCCGCGCGCCAGGTACGTCACCACATTGGAGGCCGTTCCGCTCGGCGCGCAGCCGACCAGGATGACACCGGCCGCCAACTGCGGGGAGAGGCCGAGGGCGTGGGCGATCAGCCATCCAAGACCCGGCATGATCACATAGTGCGCGACCAGCCCGAGCGCCACCGCCCAGGGCCGCTTGGCCACACCGGAGAAGTCCCGGGGGGTCATGGTCAGCCCCATGCAGAACATGACCACGCCGAGCAGATAGGGCACATTCGGCGCCCAGCCGCTGAAGGTGCCGGGCGTGGCGAGGCCCGCCGCACCGGCGGCGAGGACGAGGAGGGGGAAGACGGTGACGGCCCGCCGGGCCGCCCGGTCGGCGGCGGCGGGCTCCGGTGACGGCGAGGGCGCCTGCCCCGCCGTCGTCGAGGAGTTGGCCGCGGAGCTCTTCGATTCGGATCGCACCGCGTGATGGAACGCTTCCGGAGGCGCTTTCCGCAACACCGTCTCGTTATGTGGTCACTACACCCACTATGTGGAAGGGAGCGGCGGCAGCGGAAGCGGAAGCCCCGGCAGACCGTCGATGCTGCTGGCGATGTGCTCCTTCTTGTGGAAGTAGCGGTCCAGCGATTCGTCGTCCTCCCGCCGGAAGCGGGAGGCGTGCAGCGGGCGGTCCTCGCGGTAGTCCAGATACGGGACCGCGTAGCCGCAGGTGTCCCGGATCAGCTCGGCCGTCACCACGATGACCGCCCGCAGCCCGTGGGCGTCGACATCGATGTCCGGGAAGTGCTCGAGCAGTGCGGGGAAGCGCGGATCGTCACGGAACACCGGCTCGCCCCGGCCGTGGACGCGCACGATGTTCGGCGGGCCGGTGAAGGCGCACCACATCAGGGTGATCCTGCCGTTCTCCCGCAGATGGGCGATGGTCTCCGCGTTGCTCCCCGCGAAGTCCAGGTAGGCCACGGTCAGTTCGTCGAGTACGGCGAAGGAGCCGGTCAGCCCCTTCGGGGAGAGGTTCACCGTGCCGTCCTCGGCCAGCGGGGCGGTGGCGGTGAAGAAGATCTTCTGTTCTTCGATGAAGGTGCGGAGTCTGCCGTCGATGCGTTCGTACACCTTTCCCATGTGGCGCATTATCCCTGCGGATGGTCGCCGGGGCGATGGTTCCATGGGCGTATGGCCACCAAGAAAGCCTCCGCGCGAGCGTCCGCGACCGAACCCCCGATCCGGATCCGCCGGGTGTACGACGCCCCCGACCCGGACGACGGCACCCGCGTCCTGGTCGACCGCGTCTGGCCGCGCGGCCTCGCCAAGGCCGACGCCCAGCTGGACGAATGGGCCAAGGAGGCAGCCCCGTCCACCGAACTGCGCCGCTGGTACGGCCACGACCCGGACCTCTTCCCGGAATTCACCCGCCGCTACCGCGCCGAGCTCACCACCCCGGAGCGCCGGGAGGCCGTCGCCCACCTCATCGAGCTGACCGCCTCCGGCCCCCTGACCCTCCTCACGGCCGTGAAGGACCTCGACCACGGCCATGTCCAGGTCCTGGCGGAGGCGATCCGCGACCAGGAGTGAGCGCCGCTGAGCAGTGGCCCTATACGCACAGCCCCGCCGAATAGCGGGCGAAGCCGCTGGTGTGCCAGGTGGAGCCGTCCGCGGTGATGAGATAAGCCTCGGCGTCGGGGAGCCGTCCCAGCCAGGGGCGGGCGCGTTCGGCGCCCATGGCGCAGGCCGCGGTGGCCACGGCGTCCGCGTCGGCCAGGCTGGTGGCGATCACGGTGACCGAGGCCAGGCCCTGCGCCGGGGGGCGGCCGGTGTGGGGGTCCAGGATGTGGCAGCCCCGCTCGGCCGGGCCCGAGGTGGCCACGGCCAGCTCGCCGTGGGCCTCCACGATCGCCGCCAGCTCGCCCCGGCGCAGCGGATCGGCGATGCCCACCCGCCAGGGGCCGCCGTGCACCTGGACGTCGCCGCCGCCGTTCACACACACCGACCCGGCGCCCGAGGAGACCAGCATCCGGGCGGCGCGCTCCACCGCCCAGCCCTTGACCAGGCCCGTCGGGTCGAGGCGGCCACCGGCGTAGCGGGCGGTGAACCAGCCGCCGCTGCGGTGCTCGGCGTCCTCGCACATCCGCAGCACGTCGCGGACCTCGGGGGCACAGCGCGACAGCGTCAGCTCACCGCGCCCCAGCCGGCTGATCTGGCTGTCCCGGCGGTAGGTGGAGAACAGCTCGTCCACCCGGTGCAGCCCCACCACGGCCCCGTCCAGCGCGGCCTGCACCCGGGGCCGGTCGGCGGGCGCGACCTCGCGGACGTCGAAGGAGAAGACCGTGCCCATGACGTGCTCGACATGGCGCAGCGGCTCGGGTTCGTCCATTCCGTACATCACTTGGCACCCGCCTTGTCGAGCGCGCTCTGCAGGGACTTGGCGTAGCCCTCGCTGGTGTAGGTGGCCCCGGAGACCGTGTCCACCTTCGCCGCGGCCACCGCCTGCTGGTTGAGCTTGGGGATGGAGTCCTTGGCGATCTGCTCGCTGCGCGGGCCGGAGTCCGGCGTCTTGACCGCCTGCGCGCCGGTGATCTTCCCACCGTCGACGGTCAGGCTCACCTGGACCGGGCCGTACTGCGTCTGCACGGCGTCCCCGGTGACCGTACGGGCGCCGCCCGCACCCGCCCCGGCCCCCGCGCCCGCCCCGCCCGGCGGTGCCGTGGCCGCGACCGGGGGCGCCTGCCCCGGCTGGTTCCCGGCGACGGCCTGGCCGCCCCCCGAACCGGGCTGCTTCAGCGCGAGCAGCAGCACCACACCGGAGACGGTGGCGGCCGTGCCCACGACGATGCGGCGCAGCGGATGCTTCCTCTTCATGGCTTCACCTCGGTCACAGCTCGAACGACTGGGTCACGGCTCGAAGGTCTCGGTCACAGCTCGAAGGATTCGTGGTGGATCCGGCGATCCGGAACCCCCGCCTCACGCAGCGCCCCGTACGCGTGCTCGGCCAGGCCCGGGGGGCCGCACAGATAGACGTCGTGGTCCTCGATGTCGGGGAGCAGATGGCGCAGCCGCTCGGCGGTGATCTCCGGCCGGGCGCCGTCCGGGCCGTTCACCGCGTACAGCAGCCGGGCCCCGCGCTCGGTCGCGATCTGCTTCAGCTCGTTCCACAGCGCCAGGTCCTCGAGGCTGCGGGCCCGGTAGAGCAGGGTGAGGTCGCTGCCCTTGCCCGGCAGCGTCTCGAACAGCGCGCGGATCGGGGTGATCCCGGCCCCGCCCGCGATCATCAGCACCTTGCCGCGGCTGCGCCGCGCCGCGGTCATCGCCCCGTACGGCCCCTCCGCCCACACCCGCGTCCCCGGCTCCAGCGAGGCCAGCCCCGTGCTGTGGCCGCCCACCGCCTTCACCGTGATCCGCAGCAGCTCCGGCCGGGGCGGCGCGGAGAGCGAGTACGGATGGGAGCCCCAGCGCATCCCCGGGGCCAGGAACCGCCATCGGAAGAACTGCCCGGCCTGCGCCCCGAGCCGATGCAGCTTGCGCCCCTTGATCAGCACCGACACCACCCCGGGCGCCTCCGGTACGACGGCCTCCACCCGCATCCGGTGCCGCAGGTTCAGCCGCAGCGGCACCAGCAGCCGGTACCAGATGACCAGCGCGGTCACCGCGCCGTACAGCGCGTACCAGGCGGTCTCCGCGGTCTTGTTCCCGACGAACTCCGCGCCGGTCGCGAGCTGGTGCCAGAAGGTCAGGAAGACCGCCAGATAGGTGAACAGATGCAGGTAGTACCACACTTCGTACGGCATCCGGCGGCGCACCATCCCCGCCGAGATCAGCCCGATCACCACCAGCATCGCGGTGCCGACCACCGCCTTGATCATGTCCGGGTAGTCCATGACCACGGTGACCGACTGGTCGACGAAGCCGGTGCCCGCCTGCTCCGCGTAGCCCGCGATGATCAGCCCCACATGCGCCACGATCAGACACAGCGCGTACCGCCCGCTCAACGCGTGCCACCGCGAGACCCGGTCCGACCCCACCCGCCGCTCCAGCGCCGGAACGCGCGCCATCTGGAGGACGACGAGGGCGAGGACATAGCCGCCGAGCAGCCCGCTGAGCCGCCCGGCGTGGGTCAGCCACTGCGCGGTGCCCTCGACGTTCGGAGTGTTCTGCCACCACAGCGACAGCACCGCCGCCGCGCCTGCCAAGGCGAGCAGGATCAGCGGCACGGCGGGCGAACGGCGAGGCTGGATGCGGCGCATGGCCTGCCGCCGTCCGGCCCGGCTGTTCAGTAGCGTCGTCACGGCCTGTCCCCTTCCCTTGGGCTCCGGCGCAAGGGAATACGGCCGCGAGCGCGGGATGACTCAAAGGCCGCGCGAATTCACAGGTTTCGGCCCGGCGCTCACAGGTCCGGCTCAGGATTCACAGGTTCGGGCGTCACCGGCGGTGGTGCACGGGCAGCAGCAGATCGCTCACCAGCGGCAGGTGGTCGGACGCCTCCGGGTCCGCCGTGAACACCTGGGCGGTGAGCGGGCGCAGGTCGCGGGAGGGGAGGAGGAAGTCGATACGGGCGTGCGGGTTGACGGAGTCGTAGGTGAAGCCGTCGCCGGTGCCGGCCTGGGGCCACACATCGCCGAGCGCGTCGGTCAGGATCCGGATCTCCGGGGTCTCGGACGTGGCGTTCAGGTCGCCGACCAGGACGGTGTGCTCGGGGGAGGAGCCGAGGAGTTCGACGATCCGGGCGGACTGGCGCTCGCGCTCCTGGTTGTCGTTGTGCTGGAGATGCGTCACCGCGAAGTCGACGCAGGTGCCGCGCACGCCCAGCGTGGCCCGGAGCAGACCGCGCTGCTCATGGCCGGGGACGAGCGGCAGAGGGGTGTTGGTCCAGGACCGGATCGGCCAGCGGGAGAGCACCGCGGTGCCGTACTGGCGGCGCGGCCGGCCGGGCTCCTCCGGGTCCAGGTCGAGGTTGGCGCCGAAGGCGTGATGCATCCCCAGCCGCTCGCCCAGCCAGGCGGGCTGGTCGACGGAGCCGCTGCGCTTCCAGAACCGGTCGACCTCCTGAAGGCCGACGACGTCCACCCGCATGGCCTGGATCACCCGGGCGACGCGGTCCAGGTCCAGCACGTCGGCGGGGCTCGCGCCATGGTGGATGTTGAACGTGGCCACGCGCAGCGGCCGCGGGCCGGTGGCGGCGGCCGCCACCCCGGACGTCCCGGCGGCGGCGGTGGCGCCGAGGCCGACCGCCGTGGCGGCGAGGAACCGGCGGCGGCTGGGGGCAGGGTTCAGGTGATTCATGGCGGTCAGCGTGCGTTCCGGTTCCGAACGCCTTCCCACGGCGCCATGAACGGCCTTGGGCGGGTGGGAGTCGTCTCGGCCGGAGCGGTCCGCCGTCCGTGCCTCCACGGATGTCACCGATGGTGGAACTTGATCGGGTAGGACACCGTTGAGCGCGGTTTGGGCCGCTTCTTGGCGTCCTTCCCGGCGTCCTTCTTCCCGTCGTCCCTCTCGAAGTGGACGGGATACCGGGCCGTCTGATGGGGATTCGGCGACTTGTCGTCGCGGGTGTTGCCGTCACCGTGGTTGTTGATCCACAGGACCCCGACCACGAACGCGCCGAGCACCATCATCTGCTTCTTCTGCACCGGCCCCGACTCCCCCTCGGTCCGCAGCTGCGCTCCCCGCCCCGCCATGGTCTCAGCCCGGCGGTCGAATGGGCAGGTGCTACCGCGTGGTGAAAGCGCCTCCGTTGACGTGAATGGTCTGTCCGGTGATGTGCCGCGCGCCGGGCGAGGCGAGGAAGAAGGCGGTCTGCGCGATGTCCCAGACAGTGCCCGCACGCTTGTTGTGGGTCTCCGCCACGAGCGCGGCGCGGCGTTCGTCGGTCATCTGGCCCTGGAAGAAGTTCGTACCGGCGATGAAGCCCGCGGAGATGACATTGCAGGTGACGCCCTTCGGCGCGAGCTCGGCGGAGGTCGAGGCGTTCCACGCGGCCAGGGCGGCCTTCGCCGCGCCGTACGAGCCGCCCCGGCGCTCGGCGCCGATCGAGCCGATACTGATGACGGAACCGCCGCCGGTCAGCTTCTCCTGGACCGAGGCGGTGGTCAGCACCGCGGTGAGCAGGTTCTGGGACAGGCTGCTGTGCCACTGGGCGAGCAGCGCGTCCAGGGGCGAGAGGCCGTCGGACGCCGCCTCGGGCAGTCCGCCCGCCGCGTTGACCAGGACGTCCAGCTCGCCGAGCCGGTCGGCGAGGGCGGCGACCCGCTCGGGGGAGCCGGCGTCACAGACGACGCCGTGCGCACCCGTCTCCTTGGCGGTCTGTTCGACGGTGTCGGGGTGGCGGCCGGTGATGAAGACCTCCGCCTGGTCGGCGATGAACGCCTCCGCGATGGCGCGGCCGATGCCGCTGGTGCCACCGGTGATGAGCACGGTACGGCTCACAAGTCCTCCTCCACTCAGCTACGTTTAGGTCTAAACGTAACTCATGGCGACAGGAGAACGCATCCATGGCCGACCCCGACCCCACCCCCGATGTCCCGGAGCCCGGTGCCTATGGCGCATCGGAGGAGCCCGGGGCCGTCCACTCCGCCGCGGACATCGCCGCGGCCTGGCAGCGGGAGCGCCCGGGTGCCCCCACGGAGTCGATCGAGATCGTCACCCCCATCTGGTGGCTGGGAAAGCTCTTCGCCGACGACCGCGACCGGGCGCTGCGCGCGGCGGGGATCGACGCGGCCACCCTCGATCTGCTGTCCGTCATCCGCCGCTCCGGCCCGCCCTACGCCCTGAGTACGCGCGAGATCGCCCGCCGGACCATGGTGACCGCCGGAGCGATCTCGCAGCGCGTCGCTCGGGCCGAGCGGGACGGCCTCGTCGTGCGCAGACCCGGGACCACCGGCCGCCGCGCCGTCCTGGTGTGTCTGACGGCCGAGGGCCACGCCCTCATCGAGCGGTCCGTCGACACCGTGCTCGGTCGCGAGGCCAGGCTGGTGCGCGGCCTGTCGGACGAGGAGCGCACGGTGCTCGCCGGCCTGCTGGTCAAGCTGATGGCGGACGTCCGGCGGCGTACGGAGCGGGACCGGGTGGGGGTCCGGCGCCCGCCGCTTTGACGAAACATACGGTGCAGTGCATACTCATGCAGAGAAAGCGTATGGATCGTAAGGAGGCACCCGTGACCGAGCGCGTCGTACTCGCCTACTCGGGCGGCCTGGACACCTCCGTCGCCATCGGCTGGATCGCCGAGGAGACGGGTGCCGAGGTCATCGCCGTCGCCGTGGACGTCGGCCAGGGCGGCGAGGACCTGGACGTCATCCGCAAGCGCGCGCTCGCCTGCGGGGCGGTCGAGGCGGAGGTCGCGGACGCCAAGGACGAGTTCGCCGAGGAGTACTGCCTTCCGGCGATCAAGGCCAACGCGCTGTACATGGACCGCTACCCGCTGGTCTCCGCGCTGTCCCGGCCGACCATCGTGAAGCACCTGGTGGCCGCCGCCCGCAAGCACGGCGCCGGGACCGTCGCCCACGGCTGCACCGGCAAGGGGAACGACCAGGTGCGGTTCGAGGCCGGTATCTCCTCCCTCGCCCCCGATCTGACCTGCATCGCGCCGGTCCGGGACTACGCGATGACCCGGGACAGGGCGATCGCCTTCTGCGAGGCCAAGGGCCTGCCGATCGCGACCACCAAGAAGTCCCCGTACTCGATCGACCAGAACGTCTTCGGGCGGGCCGTGGAGACCGGCTTCCTGGAGGACATCTGGAACGCGCCGATCGAGGACGTCTACGAGTACACCTCGAACCCGGCCACCCCGCGCGAGGCCGACGAGGTGATCATCACCTTCGACAAGGGCGTCCCCGTCGCGATCGACGGCGAGCGCGTCACCGTGCTCCAGGCCATCCAGCGGCTGAACGAGCGGGCGGGCGCCCAGGGCGTCGGCCGGATCGACATGGTCGAGGACCGGCTGGTGGGCATCAAGTCGCGGGAGGTCTACGAGGCGCCCGGCGCCATCGCGCTGATCACCGCCCACCAGGAGCTGGAGGCCGTCACCGTCGAGCGCGAGCTGGCCCGCTACAAGCGGCAGGTCGAGCAGCGCTGGGGCGAGCTGGTCTACGACGGTCTGTGGTTCTCGCCGCTCAAGCGGGCCCTGGACGGATTCATCGCCGAGGCGAACGAGCACGTCTCCGGCGAGATCCGGATGACCCTGCACGGCGGCCGTGCCGTCGTCACCGGACGGAAGTCGCACACCTCGCTGTACGACTTCCACCTGGCGACCTACGACACCGGCGACACCTTCGACCAGTCGCTGTCCAAGGGCTTCATCGAGATCTTCGGGATGTCCAGCAAGATCGCCGCGAAGCGGGACCTGCGGCAGTAGCCTTCGCATCAGCGTCAAGCCCGCGTACCCGATGTACGCGACGCATCACGAGCCGCCTCCCCGCTCCGCGGCGGGGAGGCGGTCGCACACCCACAGCCGACAGGAGCAACAGCGTGAGCAACGGCAACAGCGGCGACGTCCGGCTCTGGGGCGGCCGCTTCGCCGACGGCCCGTCCGAGGCACTGGAGAAGCTCAGCGCCTCCGTGCACTTCGACTGGCGCCTGGCGCCGTACGACATCGCCGGATCCCGCGCCCACGCCCGGGTGCTGCACACGGCGGGGTTGCTCAACCCCGATGAGCTGGAGCGGATGCTGGCGGGCCTGGACCGGCTGGAGGCCGATGTCGCCTCCGGCGACTTCACCGGCACCATCGCCGACGAGGACGTCCACACCGCCCTGGAGCGCGGACTGCTGGAGCGGCTGGGCCCGGACCTCGGCGGCAAGCTGCGGGCCGGACGGTCCCGCAACGACCAGATCGCCACCCTCTTCCGGATGTATCTGCGCGACCACGCCCGGATCATCGGCGGGCTGATCGCCGACCTCCAGCAGGCCCTGGTGGGACTCGCGGAGGCGCACCCGGACGTGGCGATGCCCGGCCGTACGCACCTCCAGCACGCCCAGCCGGTGCTCTTCGCCCACCATGTCCTCGCCCATGTCCAGGCGCTGTCCCGGGACGCGGAGCGGCTGCGGCAGTGGGACGAGCGCACCGCCGTCTCGCCGTACGGCTCCGGCGCGCTGGCCGGGTCCTCGCTGGGTCTCGACCCGCAGGCGGTCGCGGCCGACCTCGGCTTCGAGCGGGGCTCGTCCGCCAACTCGCTCGACGGCACGGCCTCCCGTGACTTCGTGGCCGAGTTCGCGTTCATCACCGCCATGATCGGCGTCGATCTGTCGCGGATCGCGGAGGAGATCATCCTCTGGAACACGAAGGAGTTCTCCTTCGTGACCCTCCACGACGCCTTCTCCACCGGCTCCTCGATCATGCCGCAGAAGAAGAACCCGGACATCGCGGAGCTCGCGCGCGGCAAGTCCGGCCGGCTGATCGGCAACCTCACCGGGCTGCTGGCCACGCTCAAGGCCCTGCCGCTCGCGTACAACCGCGACCTCCAGGAGGACAAGGAGCCGGTCTTCGACTCCTGCGACCAGCTGGAGGTGCTGCTCCCGGCCTTCACCGGGATGATGGCCACGCTGACCGTCAACCGCGAGCGCATGGAGGAGCTGGCCCCGGCCGGGTTCTCGCTCGCCACCGACATCGCCGAATGGCTGGTGCGGCAGGGCGTGCCGTTCCGGGTGGCACACGAGGTCGCGGGGGAATGCGTCAAGGAGTGCGAGCGGACGGGCATCGAGCTCGACCAGCTCACCGACGAGCAGTTCGCGAAGATCTCGCCGCATCTGACGCCCGAGGTCCGGAGCGTCCTCAATGTGCAGGGCGCGCTGGCCGCGCGCGGCGGGCGCGGTGGCACCGCCCCCGTGGCGGTGCGGGCCCAGCTCGCGGAGGTCAAGGAGGATCTGGCCGCTCAGTACGCGTGGGCGGGCGCCAAGCGCTGACGCGGAGAGACGGCCAGGGAGAGACGGTCAGCGAGAGACGGAAAGGGAGAGGTGGGGACGGAGCCATGGGTGTCGAACGTCTCGCGGAGATCGCGACCCCCGGGGCGGGAGTGGCCCGGATCGGGCTCGGCCTGGCCGCGGTCGGCCGCCCCGCCTACATCAACCTCGGCCGGGACCGTGACCTCCCGGCCGAGCGCCCGGTCGAGGTGATGCGGCGGCGCAGCCATGAGCTGCTGGACGCCGCGTACGCCGCCGGGGTGCGCTATCTGGACGCGGCGCGCTCCTACGGCCGGGCCGAGGAGTTCCTGGCCGACTGGCTGCGGGACCGCCCGGACGCCGCGCGGGACGTGGTCGTCGGCTCCAAGTGGGGCTATACGTATGTCGCCGAGTGGCGTACGGACGCCGAGACGCACGAGGTCAAGGACCATGGCGTCGAGACCTTCGAGCGGCAGCGCGAGCTGACCGACGCGCTGCTCGGCGACCGGCTGGACCTCTACCAGATCCACTCGGTGACCCTCGACAGCCCCGCCCTCACCGACCGCGGGCTGCACGCGCGGCTGGCGGAACTCGCCGCGGAGGGCGTGACGGTCGGCGTGTCCACCAGCGGTCCGCGCCAGGCCGAGGCGATCCGCGCCGCGCTGGCCGTGGAGGTCGACGGCCGGCCGCTGTTCCGTACCGTCCAGTCCACCTACAACCTGCTGGAGCCCTCGGCCGGGGCGGCGCTGGCCGAGGCCCATGCGGCGGGCCGGGCGGTCATCGTCAAGGAAGCCGTGGCCAACGGCCGGCTCACCGAGGCGGCCGAGCGGCTGCCGGAGGCCCTGTGCCAGGTGGCCGAGGAGACGGGCGCCACTCCGGACGCCGTCGCGCTGGCCGCGGTGCTGTACCGGCCCTGGGTGACGGTCGTCCTCTCCGGCGCCGCCACGACCGACCAGCTGCGCTCCAACCTGGCCGCCGCCGACCTCCGCCTGGACGAGTCCCGGCTGGCCCGGCTGGAGGAACTGGCCGAGCCCCCGGAGGCCTACTGGCACCACCGCTCGCAGCTGCCCTGGGCCTGACGGCTCGCCGTCAAGCCCGGCCGGCGATTGAGGCCACGCCCGGAGGGCGTGCGGGGGGACGGGGGGAGAGACACGGCTACGAGGTGTCCGCCACGTGGCAGGGCTTCGCCCCGGGCCCCGGGGTCTGGGGCTTCAGCCCCAGTTGAGGGAAGGGGCGGGGAGGGGAAAGCATCGATATGCGGCTCCGCCGCGTGGCCCGCCGCAGGCGTACGCGTACCGCCGGGCACCGTACCCGCTACAACAGGCTCAGGAACGAACGGACCGCACGGGCATACGGCCGGGGCGCGTCGTCGTGGATCCAGTGACCGCACCCGGCGAACTCGCGGAGCCGCGTGTTGGGGCGGCGGGTGGCCATCTCGTGGGCGTGGCCCGGCGGAAGCAGCGAGCTGTGCTCGCCGCGCATCAGCAGCGCGGGGCAGGCTGAGCCCAGCCAGTCGTCCCAGAAGTCACCACACATGGCCTGCTGGGACGCCATCATGTGGCTGGGCTCGAACAGCAGCCGCCAGCCGCCCGTTTGCGGGTCCGGCTCGGCGCTGTCCAGGAAGTACGAGGCGTCCGGGATGCCCCGGGACTCGATGGCCGCGCGCAGCTTCTCCCGGTCCACGGCCCAGGTCGGCCAGCCGGAGACATCGAGCACCGGGTGGCTGACCACCGGACGGTCCGTCACCGCGCCGATGTCCTCGACGACGAGCGCGCTCACCAGGTCCGGGTGGCGGGCGGCCAGCGCGTACGCGCCCACCGCGCCCGTGGAGTGGGCGACGACCGGGACCGGGCCGAGACCCAGCTCCCGCAGCAGCGCGGCGGCGTCGGCCACGTACTCGTCCAGCGTGAAGGGGCCACCGCCGCCGGTCAGCCCGTGCCCCCGTTGATCGAGGGCGATCAGCCGCCGTTCGGGGGCGAGGGCGGCGGCCAGCGGCGCGTACATCCGGCCCCGGCCGAAGTGGCCGTGCAGGGCCAGGACCGGGGCGCCCGGTCCGCCGAAATCGGTCACGGCGAACCGCCGACCGCGCAGCATCACGAAGTCGGGGGAGGGCACGGTCATCGTGGTCACCCGCGGCACCATAGTGGCCGCGCCCGGTGGTGACCAGCGGGTAGCGGAATCAGGCCTTCCGTAAAACGGGTGCCCCGCGACACCGGCCGGACCGTCGGCCCGCCGGACCGCGAGGCGGCGTTCTCGGCCGAACCCGGCCCGGACACACAAACGCGGCGGCCCGGAACCACCGGACCGCCGCGGTTCGCCCGAAACGTCAGGCGTCAGCCGTTATGCGGCCGACTTCGCCTTCGTGGCGTAGATGTCCACGTACTCCTGCCCCGACAGCCGCATGACCTCGCTCATCACCTCGTCGGTCACGGCCCGCAGCACATAGCGGTCGCGGTCCATGCCCTCGTAGCGGGTGAACTCCAGCGGCTCGCCGAAGCGGACCTCGACCTTGCCCGGCCGCGGCAGCCCCTTGCCGCCCGGCTGGATCCGGTCGGTACCGATCATCGCGAACGGCACCACGGGCGCGCCGGTCATCAGCGCGAGGCGGGCGATACCGGTGCGGCCGCGGTAGAGGCGGCCGTCGGGGGAGCGGGTGCCCTCGGGGTAGATGCCGAAGACCCTGCCCTCCTCCAGCACCCGGCGCCCCGTCATCAGCGCCGCGACGCCGCCGCGTCCGCCGTCCCGGTCCACCGGGATCATGCCGACGCCGGTGAAGAACCAGGCCATCAGGCGGCCCTTGAGGCCCTTGCCCGTGACGTACTCGTCCTTGCCGATGAAGAAGACCTGACGGTCACAGACCAGCGGCAGGATCATCGAGTCGATGAAGGTGAGATGGTTCCCGGCGAGGATCACCGGGCCCGAGCCCGGAATGCCCTCGGCCCCCTCGACCCGTGGGCGGAACATCAGGCGCATCAGCGGACCGAGTACTGCCTTCAGAAACGCGAATCGGGACACGGGCCCTCCGGTCGGGGTCAAGGTCTGGGACGCAACCGTGTGCGGTCCGTCAACCTCGTACCGCACCAGAGCGCCGATGAGGACGATACTCGCCGGTCGCGCTCCGGCGCACACCAGGTTCACCCACCTGATACGCGGTGTTGACCCACGTTCCCCACGCGTTTCGCCCGATGTCTCCCGGAGGAAAGCCGCCCACGCCTACCATCAGGCCGTTCTCTGACGGGATTTGACAGGTGTTGAACACCACATCGAGGAGTGCTGCATGGAGCGGGAGCAGAAGCCCGGACGGCGCGCCCTGCTGGGGGCCGCGGCCCTCGGCGCGGGAGCGATGGCGCTGAGCGGCGCGGGCACGGCGACGGCCGCGGGGACGCAGACCGCGCCAAACGCGGCCGCGGGAACGTCCGGCCGGGGCCATGAGCTGCCGGTCCCCACCGTGATCGGCCACCGCGGCGCCAGCGGCTACCGGCCCGAGCACACCCTCGGCTCGTACCAGCTCGCCCTGGACATGGGCGCGGACATCATCGAGCAGGACCTGGTCCCCACCAAGGACGGCCATCTGGTCTGCCGCCACGAGAACGACATCACGGCCACCACGGACGTCTCCGCCCACCCGGAGTTCGCCGACCGCAAGACCACCAAGACGGTCGACGGCACCAAGCTCACCGGCTGGTTCACCGAGGACTTCACCCTCGCCGAGCTGAAGACGCTGCGCGCCAAGGAGCGCATCCCGGGCAACCGCCAGCGCAACACCCTCTACGACGGCCGCTGGGCGGTGCCCACCTTCGAAGAGGTGCTCCAGTGGGCCGAGCGCGAGGGCCGCGAGCGCGGCCGCCGGATCTGGCTGTACGTGGAGACCAAGCACCCCACCTACTTCCGCAAGCTCGGCCTCGGCCTCGAGGAGCCACTGGCCAGGCTGCTGCGCCGGTACGGCCGCCACAAGAAGGACGCGGCGCTGTTCCTGCAGTCCTTCGAGCCGAGCAGCATCCAGCGGCTGCGCAAGCTGGTGGACACCCCGGCCGTCGTGCTGCTGTCCACCGTCAACAGCCGGCCCTGGGACTTCGTCGAGGCGAACGACCCGCGGACGGTCGCGGACCTGGTCAAGCCCGAGGGGCTCAAGTGGATCGCGAGCTACGCCCAGGGCATCGGCCCCGATCTGTCGGTCATCATCCCCCGGACGCCGGACGGCAAGCTGGGCACGCCGACGAGTGTGGTGAAGGACGCGCACGCGGCGGGGCTGATCCTGCACCCGTACACCATGCGCAACGAGAACACCTTCCTCCCGGCCGACTTCCGCCGCGGCAGCGACCCCAACGCCTACGGTGACGCTTTCGGGGCGTTCAAGGCATACTTCGCGACCGGAATCGACGGAATCTTCTCCGACAACCCGGACACCGCGCTGCTCGCGGCGGCGGACTTCCGCAAGTGATCCGTCCGTGAGAGGCGGCGGCGGGGACGCGCGAGCGTCAAGGCGCGGCCCCGCCGCTTCCCCGGTCGGGTGAGACCGCGGTCACCCGGCAACCACCCCACGACCGCCCCTCGTCCCGCCCGGCATGGACCTTGTGAAGCAGCTGGGCCCGTTGCTGGCCGCCGAGGCGGCGGCCGAGGCACACGGCGTCGGCGTCGAGCCCGCCGAACTCGAACAGGCCGTCTGGCTGCGGCTGCTGGAACGCACCCGGGACACCGGACCGCCGCCCCACCCCGCCCGCTGGCTGCGCTGCGCCGTACGGGCCGAGGTGCGCGGGGCCAGGCGCCGGGCGCGCCGCGAGGTGCCGTACGACCCGGTGGCCGGCGGCCCGCCCAGCGGCCCCGAGTCCCACCCCGCCGAACACGCCGTGCTGGCCGCGGAGACCCGCCGGACGCTGCGCGCGGCGGTGCGGCGGCTGCCCGGGCGCTGCCCCGCGCTGCTCGCGGCGATGCTCTCCCGGAGGGATCCCACGTATCGCGAAATCGCCGGTCAGTTGGGAATGTCACAGGGCAGTCTGGGCCCGGTACGTTCCCGATGTCTGGGTTGCCTGCGCAGAATGCTCACGGCGGAGGTTGCGGCTCCTGAACCGTGGGGAAAGGAGCGATAGACAACCGGCGCCTCGGAGGCGGACGCCGATCACGCGGCGCCTCCACCCAGGCCATGAACCCCCGGTCGCACTCCTACCCTCATCGCGGCCGGTGGACTGACGACATAGGGGAGGCATGCGCACATGGGCATGAGCGTGACCATCTCCGCGGCGACCGCGGACGACGCCGAGCAGATCCTGAAGCTGCAGTATCTGTGCTACCAGGGCGAGGCGGAGCTCTACGGCGACTATTCGATCGAACCGCTGACGCAGTCGCTCGACGACCTGCGCGCCGAACTGAGCGAGGGCTGTGTGCTCGTCGCCCGGCTCGGCGAGGAGGTCGTCGGCTCGGTCCGCGGAGCCGTCGACGACAAGGGGACCGCCGCCATCGGCAAGCTGATCGTCCACCCGCGGATGCAGCGGCACGGCCTGGGCGGACGGCTGCTCGCGGCGATCGAGGAGCGGCTGTCCGAGGAGCGGGCCGCCAAGCGGTACCGGCTGTTCACCGGCCACCGCAGCGACGGCAATCTGCGGCTGTACCGCCGTTACGGCTACGCCCAGGTGGGCACCGAGGAGGTCAACCGCCGGCTGAGCCTGGTCACCCTGGAGAAGGACGCCACGGCCACGGCGTACGCCGCCAGCGCCTGACGCGGAAGGCAGGGCCGCGGGCCCGCCGGGGTCAGCCCCGGCGGGCCTTCCTGAGCCACAGCAGGCCCGTGACCGGCAGGAAGATCGGGATGAACAGATAGCCCATCCCGTAGTCGGACCACACCGTCTGGTCCGGGAAGGCCGAGGGGTCGGCAAGAGTCCAGGTGCCCACGGTCAGCACCCCCAGCAGCTCCAGCGCACAGCAGACGAACGCCGCCTTACGGGCGCCCTCGCCGCCGCGCACCAGCGAGACCGTGATGAACGCGTACACCACGGCGGAGACCGCCGAGAGGAGGTAGGCGAGCGGGGCCTCCTGGTACTGGGCGATCAGCTGGTAGACGGAGCGGGACGCGGCGGCCACGGTGAACACCCCGTAGAGCATCACCAGCAGCCGCCCCGGGCCCTGACCGAGCCCGGTGCGCGCGGCGGATTCCGGATTTCCGGTCGCCTCCCCGGCTTTCCCGGCCGCTTTCCCGGCCGCCGAGTCCTCGGTCATCGACGCCTCCCGTGATTCAGCCACCGACGCCTCCCCAGATGTCATAGAGCCGCACCTCGAGCACGGCCAGCACCACGGCCGCAGCGGAGACCGTCGCCGACCCCCAGCGGGTCCGCTCCGTCAGCGACATGAACGCCGCGATCGGCACCGCGAGCGCCGAGCCGATGAGATACGCCACGAAGATGGCCACACCCTGCTGCGGGTCGGCCCCGCCCGCCAGCCGCACCACCCCTATGACCAGCTGCACGATCGCCAGCAGGGCCACCACGGCCATGCCGATGAAGTGCCAGTCCTTGGTCGGCTGGTTCCGGTAGGCGGCGAAGCCGCACCACGCGGCGAGGAGGAGCGCGGTCACACCGAGCGCGACCGTCAGCGCGTCGATCAACGGGACCTCCGCGCGGTGCGGCGGCGCACCCGACGGCGGCGCACACAGGGAGTGACAAGCATGGGACGAGGGTAATCCGCCCGGCCCACCGCACCGCGCCCGGCCCAC
>NZ_JACVYG010000054.1:0-66561 GCF_014712245.1 Streptomyces sp. 5-10 | reverse complement strand
CCGCGCCAACCGGTTCGCCCGCTCGTTCAGCTCCCCGTAAGTCAGCCCGTCCGCGCCCAGCGACACCGCCCGCGCCTCGGGGCACTCCCGCAC
This sequence comes from Streptomyces sp. 5-10, assembly GCF_014712245.1. Lineage (NCBI taxonomy): Bacteria > Bacillati > Actinomycetota > Actinomycetes > Kitasatosporales > Streptomycetaceae > Streptomyces > Streptomyces sp. 5-10. Next base: position 66,468 of record NZ_JACVYG010000054.1, on the reverse strand, counting down.
CCGCGCCTCGAACACCTCCGGAAGCGTGACCATGACCTCAACGGCCGCGTCCCCGTTCCACTCCACCAGCACCCGCCGACGCTCGGCCTCGGTGGCGATGTCCAGCAGCCCGAGAGGCCGGTCCGGCGCGCCGGCGCCCAGGGCGCGGAGCAGCCCGGTCAGCCGCTCGCAGTGGTGCTCCACATCGGAGGCGGAGTACAGCTCGGGGCTGGCGTTGAACTCCACCCGGAGCCCGCCGTCCCCCGCCCGGTTGTCGATGACGACGGTCAGGTCGTCGTCGTGACCGATGGTCAGGTTCCGCACCACGCCCCGGTGGCCGCCGAAGTCCAGGTCGTAGTCGAACATGATGATGTTGATGCGGGGACCGACCAGGCGCGTACCGTCGGCCAGCGCGCCGACATCGCGGCGCAGCTCCTCGTAGCGGTAGCGTTGGTGCCGCAGGGCGCCGCGCATCCGCCGGGAGACCTGGCGCAGCAGCTCGGCAACGGTGTCCCCGGGCCGTACGGACAGCCGCAGCGGCACGAGGTTCGACACCATTCCGGGCACCTTCGCGGCGTCACCGGTCGGCCGGGCCGCGACCGGGAGGGCGAGGACCACATCGGTGCGGCCGGTGATCCGGTGCACATACAGCGCCTGGGCGGCGACGGCCACCGTCGGCCAGGCCGTCCCGGCCTCCCGGGCCAGCGACCGGATCGACTCGACGGCCGCCTTCTCCAGCGTGCCCACGGCGCGCAGCAGCGGGGCCTCCGGATAGCGGGTGGGCTGTGCCCCGAGGCCCTGGGCCTCGGGGCGGTCGGCCAACTCCTCCGCCCAGAACAGCCGGTCGCGGGCGATCTCCTCGGACCCGCGGTACGCGGCGTCGGCCTCGATGAGGTCCCGCAGGCCGCCGTGGTCGGCCTCCGGGCAGGGCCGGCCCGCCGAGGCCGCCGTGTAGACCGCGGCGACCCGACGCGCGATCATGCCGACGCTCTGACCGTCCAGCGCGATGTGGTGGTGCCGCTGGTACCACACGTACCGGTCGTCGGCGAGCTTGAACAGCGCGAAGGTGAACAGCGGTCCGCTCGTGAGGTCGACCGGCCGGTCGTGGTCGGCCGAGACCCACTGCCGCAGGGCGGCCTCCGGATCGTGCTCCCCGGACACGTCCACCACATGGAACGGCCAGTCGAGCGGGGATGCCACCACCTGGTAGGGACCGTCGGCGTCCTCGCCGAAGCACACCCGCAGGGCCTCGGTCTCGTCCACCACCCGCCGAAGGGCGGCCTCGAACAGCCCGGTGTCGACCGGGCCGTCGATGTCCACCCGCTCCGCCAGGCCGAAGAGCGGGTTGGCCGGATTGCCCTGGACGGCGTACCAGATTCCCCGCTGCCCGTCGGTCAAGCGGAAACGAACACCCTGCGGGACAGACATGCACTCACTCCACAGTCGGTGGGAGAAAGGAGAGCGTCGGCTGAACAGCCTTCACGGATCGCAGCCTCTCCGACGGCCGTGAGGTGCGACAACGACACTGCAAAGAATTGAGTACGCCAGGACCCGGACCGTGCCACCCGGTTCGGGGACCTACTCCTCGAGCAGGTCGGGCTGCTCGGCGACGATCTCGTTCCACAGCAATTGGAAGCTGAACCAGCCGAGTTGGGCGTCGCCGAACCCCGCGGCGGCGGCCAGAGCCTGCTCATGGGTGAACGCCTTCGGGGTACCGGCCGCGTGGGCCAGCAGTTGCACCTGGGCGCAGCTGTCGTAGGTGAAGAACCAGTGCACGGCCTCGTCCAGCGAGCCGCCGACCGTGATCAGCCCGTGGTGGCGCAGCAGGATGGCGCGGTTGTCGCCGAGCCGCTCGGCGATGTCACGGCCCTGCTCCAGGGAGACCGAGGGGCCCTGGTACTCGTCATAGAGGACCTGCCGCCCGTAGAACGCCGCGGACTCCTGGTCGATGGGGTCCAGCAGCCTGCCGAGCGCGCCGAGGGCACGGGAGTGCGCCGTGTGGCCGTGGGCCGCGGCCGTGGCGTCGGGCCGGCGCTCATGGATCGCGGAGTGGATCACGAAGGCGCTGGGGTTGACCCGATGTCCGCCCTGGACCACCCGGCCGGTGGAGTCCACACAGATCAGGTCGGCGACCTTCACCTGTGTGAAGGAGAGCCCGAAGGGGTTGACCCAGAACTGGTCGGGGTACTCGGGATCGCGGACCGAGATATGGCCCGAGATGCCCTCGCCGAAGCCGTACTTGCCGAACAGCCGCAGGGCCGCGGCGAGCCGTTGCTTACGGTGGCGCCGGGCCTCCTCGGGGCTGGTGAAGACCGGTTCGCCCGGGATGGGGAGTCCGGTGGCGGTGTCGGCCAGGTATGCGGCATCCGGTGCGGCGGCCGTAGTGGTCATGACGGTGCGTTTCCTCTCTGGATGAAACGGGATGGAAATCTCACGTGGCGACGAGGACGTCCTCGGACCGGTCGGCGGTCAGCCCTTCGGCGTGGTCGAGGATCGCGGCGACGATGTCGGTGCTCCGGTCCACCAGCGACGGGATGCCCCAGGTGAAGAAGAGCGTTCCGGCCCCGATGTCGCCGAGTCCGTACAGCCGTGGGTCCGGTCTGCCGCCGACGGTGAGCCGACCGGTGGCGCGGGCCAGGTGCAGTCCGCCGTGCGGATGGCGGCTGGCGGCCCGGCCGCGCGTCAGCGACGAGACCAGGGGCCGGGCGGCGGTGGGGATCCTGCTCCGGGCCGCGTTGACCGCGCTGATCACCTTGTCGGTGGTGAAGCCGGTACCGGGCGCGGCGACGACGTCGAAGCCCCCGCCGGGGCGCGGGGTGATGCTCCGCAGCCCGGAGTGATTCGCCAGTTGTCCCGCCGCGAACAGCTCCAGCAGCCCGGCGGCGCTGTCCGGCGGCATCGGACAGCACAGGCTCATGACGGTGCGGTGGTGGGCACGCAGTATCCGGGCCCTGTCGCGCGCCCGCAGCAGGGGCCATACGTCCGGACCGGCCTCCGGTACGGCATGTCGCAGGATGCGCAGCCCCATCCGCGGCGAGTCGACCTCGGCGAGGTCATGCCGCAGGCGGTCCACCGGGTCCTCCCGGTCGGCCGGCATGATGCCGGAGACCACCGCGTCGAGGTCGGCACCGGCGTCCCGGAACTCCGCCCGCATGATCGCGCCGAGTTCGCGGAGGGAGAGCTCGCGCCCGCGCCGGGCCAGTGACCGCATCCGCTCCCGGGTGAAGTGCCGCGGGGTGAACGGGACCGGCCGTTGCCGCACTCCGGGGAGCAGACCGCGCCGGGAGACCAGGGCGATCCGGCCCCGGTGTCCCCGGACGGCGAGCGAGAGGACGATGTCGACGGCGGTCAGACCGCTGCCGACGACGGTGATGTGGTCCTGGTCCCCGATCTCCTGGAGCGCGCCCAGGATCGGATAGGGGTCGGCCACGAAACCCGGCGCGGTGGCAAGGCCGTAGACGTCCTTGGGGCCGTCGCCTCCGACGCAGAGGACCACATAGTCGAACGAGCGGACGCTCCCTTGGCCGGAGCGCAGTTCCACCCCGTCGGCGGTCCGGCTGCCGGCCTCGACCGACTCCCCGATGAGATTCACCTGCCAGCCCTGGCGGCGCAGATCGGCGAGTGCCGTGTAGGCGCTCTGCTCCAGGTACTCGCCGTAAACGGCGCGCGGCGCGAAGCGGACGCCGGACCGGGTGTCGATGCCCTGCCGGACGCCGGCGACGCGGTCCCGGGTGTCCAGCCACCGTTCGAAATGGCCGGGGTCACCGGCGCGTACCGACATGTCGTCCGGTGCCGCGTTCACCTTGAGGGTCTCGGTGTCGACCTGGTACGCGCGTCCGCGCCACAGATGGGGCGACGGCTCGAACACCGTGATGCTTCCCGGCCCGCCCCGGGCCCGGGCCAGGGCGTCGATCAGGCAGACCGCCGCCGCGCCGCCCCCGACGACGCCGATCGAGAATCCATGCGACATTTCTCAGCCACCATCGATCCGCCGGAGGGCATGGGGTACTGCATTGATATTTCCGTCAGTGGCCACTGAAGCCCTTCCTCAGCTGTTACAGGAATTCCGAATTCCATGAAAACGCTGCTCTCGACGGCGCCCGGCGCGGCCTCGGCCACGCGGAACGCGGAGTTCAGACCCATCGGTTCCGAGGAGTATTCCGAGACCCCGGGAGAGGGACCACCGAGATGGCAGCTTGCTGCCATGAACGACCCGACGACATTCGAATTGTTCGAATAACCAATATGAGCCGGACGCTCCGAATCCCGCGCTCCGAATCCCGCGTTCCGAATACCGCACTCCGAATCATGAATTCCGAAGGAAAGCAAAGAGTCAATATTTCGATGTGCCGTGGAGCGCTCCGGAGACGGCTGATAAACGTAGCAGCGAACATATTCCGTAACGGAGTCACAGCCGGATGAGAAAGGCATGAGATGACGCAATCCACTGTTGAAGTGCTGGAGGAACTCGGGCCGGAGTTCTACCGCGACCCGTATCCGTTCTACGCACGGCTGCGCGAGCGGGGCCCGGTGGTCCGGGTCGGCCTGGGCCCGACACCGGTGTGGCTGGTCGTCGGGTACACCGCGGCGCGGGCGGCGCTGTCCGATCCGCGCCTGGTGAAGGACCAGGGCCGGATGGCGCGGGCCGCCGCGGCGACCGCCGGTGTCGAGCACCTGCCGGTGCCGGAGGAGAAGACCTTCGGCGAGCAGGTGCTCACCAGCCACCTGCTGACGATGGATCCGCCGGACCACACCCGGCTGCGCACACTCGTCGGCAAGGCGTTCACCATGCGCCGGATCCAGGCCCTGCGGCCGCGGATCGAGCAGGTGATCGACGAACTCCTCGACGCGGTCGCCGGGCAGACCGAGCTGGACCTGCTGGAGACCCTGGCGTACCCGCTGCCGGTCACCGTGCTCGGCGAGCTGCTGGGCGTCCCCGCGGCGGCGCAGCCACGGTTCAAGGAACTGTGCAACGCGCTGAACTTCGTGGGGCCCGAGGAGATGCGGCAGGTCGGGGAGGACCTGGCGGAGCTGGTGCTGACCTGGGTGGAGCTGCGCCGCACCGAACCGGCGGACGATCTGCTCACCGAGCTGGTCAGGGCCCATGATCTGGAGGACCGGCTCACCCTGGCGGAGCTCGCCTCCATGGTGTTCCAGGTCATGAGCGCGGGCTTCGGCCCGACCAGCCATCTGATCGGCAACGGCGTCTCGGCGCTGGTGCGCCACCCCGAGCAGCTGGAGATGGTGCGCGCGGACCGTTCCCTGGTGCCCGCCGCCGTGGACGAGATCGCCCGGTACGACACGACGGTCCATATCGCCATGCCGTCCGTCGCCGCGGAGCCCTTCGAACTCGGGGGCGCGCTGATCGCGGAGAACGACTTCGTCGTCGTCTCGCCCGGCGCGGCCAACCGGGACCCGGCCTACCGGGCCGATCCCGATGTCTTCGACGTCCGCGGCGACACCGCCGGTCACCTCGGCTTCGGCCACGGCATCCACCACTGCCTGGGCACCTCGCTCGGCAAGATCCAGGCCGAGGCGGCCCTCACGGCCCTGCTCGACCGGTACGAGCGGATCGAGCTGGCGGTGCCGGCGGAGGAGCTGCAGCACAAGGTGTTCCCCGCGCGACTGCTCGAAGCGCTTCCGCTGCGGGTCGGCTGATCCCGGCGCCCGTGCGGAGCGCGGGCCGGGTACCCCTCCTGCGCGCGGCGCAGCCCGCCTCCCCCGTGCGGCTGAGTTGGGCCCTTCCTGCGGTGGATGTGCCAGGCAGCGGTTGCTGCGAACTTTGAAGAGCCACAGGCAGGCACCGCCGGCCGGGCCGGCGGACACACTCGGTCCTCCGCACCGACCCGGCATCCGGACGAGGAGGACGCCCCATGACCGCCCGCACCATCCTGACGAAGCTGCACGGCCAGGTGGCGGCGGACGTGCCCCGCTGGGCGGTGCGCACCGCTTACGCCATCACCCTGACCACGCTGCCCTCCTGCATCTGGCGGATCGCGGGCATCAACCTGGGCGCGCCGCTGCTGGAGCACAACTCATCAGCCGCCGGCTCCCCGGAAGCCCCGCATGTCTTCGACGGCGGCTGGTGGTACGTCATCGGACTCAGCGTCTTCAGCGAAGCGCTGGCGTTCCTGTCGTTCGGGCTGGTCGCCCGGTGGGGCGAGGTGTGGCCGAACTGGATGCCGGGGCTGCGCGGGCGCCGGGTGCCGGTCCTGGCGGCCGTCATCCCGGCCGGTCTCGGTTCGCTGGCGCTGCTGATCTTCCCCTACGCGCTGCTCATGGTCGCCTTCGGCATGAAGATCACCGGGGAGCCGGTCGGGCTGGCCATCCACGGCTGGCAGTCCGTGGCCTTCTGGATCGCGTATGCGCCGCTGGCCGCCTGGGGACCGCTGCTCGCCGTCCTGACCGTGCACTACTACCGACGGCGGCGCCCCACCCCGCCCCCGGCCGTCGATTCCCGGCAGACCGGGGCCGCGCTGACGGGCTGACGGGCTGACGGGCTGATGGGCCCGGTGAGCCACGAGACCACCGCCCGACGACGAGCGACAAGGCCGCCCGGCGCCCCACGAGAGGGGCGCCGGGCGGCCGTTCGTCCGGATGCGGTGCCGGGACCGGTCAGCCGTCGGCGGTGGCCAGCCCCGCCTCGTCCGGCAGGAACCTCACCGGCAGGGTCGACATCCCGGTCATCAGGTTGGAGTGGATCCGGCGCGGCTCACCGGTGAGCTCGACACCGTTGCTGAACGTCCGCAGCGCGTCGAGCGCCTCCTTCACCTCGACCCGGGCCAGATAGGCGCCGAGGCAGAAGTGCGGGCCGTAGCCGAAGGTGATGTGCTTGTTCGGGGAGCGGCCGAGATCCAGGACGTAGGGGTTGTCGAAGACCGACTCGTCCCGGTTGGCCGAGGTGTTCCACAGGGTGACCACATCACCGGCCTTGACGACCTGACCGGCGACCTCGAGGTCGACCAGGGCACGGCGGCCGAAGTTCATCGCGGGCGTCGCCCAGCGCAGGAACTCCTCACTGGCCGACTCCAGCGTGACCGACCCCTCCTTGAGCCGTCGCCACTGCTCGGGCTCGCGGCTCAGCGTGTAGAGGGCGTCGACCATGGTGAGCCGACTGGTCTCGTCGCCGCCGAGGATCAGGCTGTAGCAGTTGAAGACGATGTCCTGATCGGTCAGCGGCACACCGTTGATCTCACTGGCGGTGAGCGTGCTGATCACATCGTCCTGCGGATCGGCGCGCCGCTCGGCGACCAGGTCGCTGAAGTACAGCAGGATCTCGTTACGCGCCAGGAACGCCTCCTCCGGGGCCTGGTCCGCCTCGTCCGAGCTGAGCGAGGACTTGGTGAGACTCAGCAGATAGGAATGGTCCTTGACCGGCACTCCGAGCAGGCCGCCCACGGTGGTCAGCGGGATCACCGAGGCGACCTCGGCCGCGAAGTCCCCCTCGCCGCGCCGGACGGCCTCCGCGATCATCCGGCGCGCGTTGACCCGGACCAGCGCCGCGACCTTGGCGAGGGCACGCGGCGAGAACGCCTTGAGCATCACATTGCGCAGGTCCTTGTGGCGCTGCCCGTCGGTCACCGCCAGCATCTGGCCGGCGGCCGAGTCGCCGCCCGCGAGCAGCGTCACCAGGACGTTGCCCTTCTCCGAGGTGAGCCGCTGGTTGTCCCGGTAGAGCGCCATCACGTCGGCGTAGCGGCTGGCCACCCAGAAGCCGGGCTTGCCGTCGACCGGCCGATGCCAGTACATCGGGTGGTCGGCGCGCAGCCGGCGCCAGTACGCGTCCATGTCGTGCTCGAGGTAGGTCTTGGGGTCCACCAGGTTGACCGCCGAGATCTCCTCCGGGACCTCGTTCCGGCTCATCGCTGTCTGCACGCTCATCTCTCCACCAATCGGGTCACTTGAGTTCCCGGAGCTTCTCGTTGAGTACGCGGCCGATCTCGGCGGCCGGTTCGGGACGCATCAGATACGGGTGGGCGTGAGGGATCCGCCGGTACTCGATCCGCCCGTCGACATACGGTCGCCACCGCTCGGCACGCTCGGCCAGGGCCGCCGCGGGCACCGACGCGTCCTCCTCGGCCACCAGCACCAGCAGGTCGCCCCGGTACCGGGCCGGTTCATAGGCCATGAACAGCCGACGGTTGTTGGCGAAGGCCCGGGCCAGGGCGGCGACGTTGTCCTCGTCCAGGCTGGCCAGCACGGACTGCCGCTCCCGCAGCAGGGCCACCACCGTCTCGTGCGCCAGCGGCGCGTCGCCGAGGGCGTCCACGTCGTAGCCCACGAAGTCCAGCAGCACCCGCAGCGCGTCCTGTTCGTCCGGCAGCCGGTCCGGCAGCGGCTCGGAGCGGTCGAGCGGGTACTCGTCCAGGTTGACCAGCAGCGCCACCTCCTCGCCCTCGGCCTGCAGCAGCGTCGCCATCGCGTGGATGACCGTGCCGCCGAGCGACCAGCCGAGCAGGGCGTACGGTCCGGTGGGCTGGACCCGGCGGATCTGCGCGACGTAGTCGGCCGCCATCTCTTCCAAGGTCCCGGGGAGCGCCTCCCCCTCGCCGGTGAGCCCCCGGCACTGCAGCCCGTAGACCGGGTGCTCGGCGTCCACGCTCCGCAGCAGCGCCGAATAGCTCCAGCTCAGCCCGCCCGCCGGGTGCACACAGAACAGCGGGGTGCGGCTGCCGTGGTCACGCAGCGGGAGCAGCACCTCGAGCGAGTCCTGTCCGGTGTCGCCGCTGAGCCTCCCGGCCAGCTCGGCCACGGTGGGCGCGGTCAGCACCGTACGCATGCCGAGCTTGACGCCGAACGCCGACCGGATCCGGTTGACCAGACCCATCGACATGATGCTGTCGCCGCCGAGATCGAAGAAGCTGTCGTGGACGCCCACCACGTCCAGCCCCAGCGCCTCGCGGAACAGCCCGCACAGGATCTCCTCCTGGGGGGTGCGCGGACCGCTCCACTCCCGCGGGTTGTAGTCGGGTGCGGGCAGCGCCTTGCGGTCCACCTTGCCGCTGGCGGATCGCGGCATCTGGTCCACCACCACGAACGCGGACGGGACCATGTAGTCGGGCACCGCGGCGGACAGCCGTTCGCGCACGGCCCCGACGTCCAGCCCGGCGCCCGCCACCGGCGCCAGGTAGGCGACCAGCCGCCTGCCCGGCCCATCGTCCGTGCGCAGGACCACGGTCGCCTGGCCCACCGCGGGGTCCTGGGTCAAGGCGGCCTCGATCTCGCCGAGTTCGACGCGGTAGCCGCGGACCTTGACCTGGTCGTCCATCCGCCCCAGGTACTCCAACTGCCCGTCGTCGTTCCAGCGCGCCAGGTCGCCCGTGCGGTACAGGCGACCGCCCGGCGCGCCGAACGGATCGGCCACGAACCGGGAGGCGGTGAGGCCGGGCCGCCCCAGGTAGCCGCGGGCCAGTTGCTCGCCGCCGATGTACAACTCGCCGACGGCGCCGCGCGGCGCGGGCCGCAGCCCGGCGTCCAGTACGTACAGCCGGGTGTTGGGCGTCGGCCGGCCGATCGGCACCGCGCCCGACGGCGTCTCCTCACCCGGTTCCAGTCGCAGCACGGCACAGCCCACGGTGGCCTCGGTCGGCCCGTACTCGTTGACCACGGCCACGTCCCGGTGCGCGGCGCGCCACAGCTCCAGCGTCTCGCCCAGCAGCTGCTCGCCCCCGACCACCAGCTCGCGGGTCGGGGAGCACTCGGGGTCGGCACCGGTCAGCAGCGGCAGATGCGACGGGGTGACCTTGCAGAACGCCGGCCGGACCCGCCCCTGTGCGGGCTGCTCCAGCTCCGCCACATGGACACAGCCGCCGGTGGTCAGCGGTCCGAACAGCGAGGTGACCGCCATGTCGAAGGAGACCGGCGAGTGCAGCAGGGCCCGCTCTCCCAGCGAGGGGTAGGCCTCGGCGGCGTAGTCGAGGTACTGCGCGAACGAGCGGTGTTCGACCACGACACCCTTGGGCCGCCCGGTAGAGCCCGAGGTGTAGATCACATACGCGGGGCTCTGCGCATGCCACCGGTGGCCACCGGCTACGGCGGGGGCGGGCTCGGCCGACGGCTCGTCCAGCAGCCGCACCGGTGCCGCCGTCTCGGGCAGGCCGGGCGCGATGTCCGAACGGGTCAGCACCAGCACCGGAGCCGCGTCGGTGAGGACGTGGCGCAGCCGGTCGCCCGGGTCGCCCGGGTCCACGGGCAGATAGCCGCCGCCCGAGATGAGCACCGCGAGCGCGGCGATCACCAGCTCCGCAGAGCGCGGCAGGGCGAGCGCCACCAGCCGCTCGGGGCCGACCCCGGCCGCGATCAGCTCGGCGGCCAGCCGATCGGCGGCCGCGTTCAGCTCGGCGTAGCTGAGCGCGGTGCCGTCCGCGAGCAACAGCGCGGCGGCGTCCGGGGTGCGCTCGACCTGGGCCCGGAAGCGCTCGGGCACCAGGGCGGCGGGCGCGGGTCGCGCCGTGGCGTTGAACTCCTCCAGCAGGGTGCGGCGTTCGTCGGCGGCCAGCAGATCGACGCGGAGCACCGGCTGCTCCGGCGCGCCGATCATGGCGTCGAACGCCCGCACCAGCCTGCCGCCGATGGCCTCGACGGCGTCGCGGCCCACCATGTCCGGCCGGTAGCCCAAGCGCAGCCGCAGGGCACGTCCCGGCATCGCCACCAGGCTGATCGGGTAGTGGTTGGCGTCCGAGCCATAGGCGCCGATGATGCGCAGGCCGTCCTCGACGGCGGGCATCCCGTCGCCTTCCAGCGGATAGTTCTCGGTCACCACGATGGTGTCGAACAGCGTGTCCGGCTCCACCAGGCGCAGCACGTCCTGGAGGCCCAGATAGTGGTGGTCCATCACAGCCGTCTGCTGGCGCCGCAGCCGCTCCAGCAGGGTCGCCCAGGTGTCGCCGGCCCCGAACCGGGCGCGTACCGGGACGGTGTTGATGAACAGGCCCACCATGGTCTCCACGCCCGGGAGGTCGGCTGGGCGGCCGGAGACGGTCGCGCCGAACACCACATCGGTCCGGCCGGTCAGCCCGGCCAGCACCACGCTCCACGCCGCCTGGACGACCGTGTTCAGGGTCACCTCGTGGCGTCGGGCCAGCGCGGTCAGTCGCGTGGTGGTGGCCTCGGGGAGTTCCACGAGCACATCGCCGGGGACCGCGGCGGGCTTGCCGCCGCTGTCGGGCGCGATCAGGGTCGCGTCGTCCACTCCGGAGAGCACCTCGCGCCATGCCGCGTGTGCCGCCTGCTTGTCCTGCTGCCCGAGCCACGCCAGATAGTCGCGGTACGGGGTGACCTCCGGCAGTGCCGACTCGTCGCCGTCCGCCTCGTACAGCGCGAACAGCTCACGCATCAGCAGCGGGCCCGACCAGCCGTCGAGCAGCAGATGGTGGTTGGTCATCAGGAACCGGGCCAGTCCCTCGCCCATGTGGATCAGGGTGAAGCGCAGCAGCGGCGGCCGCTCCGGGTCGAACCGGCGCACCCGGTCCTCGTCCATCAGCGCGTCCAGCCGGGCGGCCCGCTCCGCCTCCGGCAGAGGGGTGAAGTCCACCTCGGTCCACGGCAGTTCGAGGTCCCCGATCACCACCTGTACGGGGCGGCTCAGCCCCTGCTGGCGGAAGCCGGCGCGCAGGTTGGCGTGGCGCCGCAGCAGCGCCCTCGCCGCGCCGCGCAGCCGGTCCGCGTCCAGGGGGCCCGCGAGGTCGATGCCGAGCTGCACGGTGTAGAGGTCGGGCTCGTCCTCGTCGAACTGGGCGTGGAAGAGCAGGCCTTCCTGCATCGGCGTGAGCGGCAGGACGTCCTCCAGCCGCTCCTCCCCCGCGGACTCGACCGCGTCGATCTCCTCCTGGGTCAGCGGGACGAGTGTCAGGTCGGAGGGGCTGTAGCCGCCCGCCTCCGGCCGCTCGGCATGCCTGACCAGGGCGGTGAGCGCGGTCAGCCAGTTCTCGCCCAGTTCGCGGACGTCCTCCTCGCTCAGCAGCTCCCCCGCCCATGACACATCGGCGACCAGATGCGGGCCGTCCGGCAGGTCCTGGGTCATCGCGTTGATGTCGACGGCGTGCGCGAGCGGGCGGTCGGGGTCGCTGCCGCCGTCGAGGTCGAAGCCCTCCGGTGCCGGCCCCCAGTCGGCCAGGGTGGCCTCCGGCGTCGCGACGGCACCGGGGAAACGACCCAGGTAGTTGAAGCTGATCTGGGGTTCGGGCAGCCGCGAGAGCACCGGAGCGGTCTGCGGGTTGAGGTACCGCAGCAGGCCGTAACCGATCCCGTTGTCCGGCAGGGCGCGCAGTTGCTCCTTGACCCGCTTGAGCACCCGGCCGGTCACCGGGCCGCCCGCCCGGAACTCGTCCCAGTCGTGCGCGCCGGGGTCGAGCCGTACCGGGAACAGGCTGGTGAACCATCCGACGGTCCGGGACAGGTCGATGCCCTCGTCGAGCTCCTCCCGGCCGTGGCCCTCCAGGTTGACCAGGACATGGCCGGGTTGGTGGCCGCGCCGCGCGCGCCACTGGGCGACGGCGACCGAGAACGCGCTCAGCAGGACGTCGTTCATCCGGGCGTGGAACGCGGCGGGCACCGTGGTGAGCAGGGCCGAGGTCTGCTCGGTGGGCAGCGTGAGCATCAGCCGCTTCGTCGTCGCGGTGATGTCCCGCCGGGGGTCCAGCGGCCGCCCGGCCAGCGCCGGATCCGGCTCGGCGAGGGTGTCCAGCCAGAACCGCAGTTCCTCGATGCGCTCCGGCCGCTGAGCGGCGTCGGACAGCAGCTGTGCCCACTCCCGGAACGAGGTGCCGACGGCATCGAGACCGGCGGTGTCGCCGCCCGCCTGTGCGGACCAGGCCCGGGTCAGGTCAGGCAGCAGGATGCGCCAGGACACACCGTCGACCGCCAGGTGGTGGATGGTGAGCAGCAGCCTGCCGGAGACGTCCGGGCCCGCGTCGAACCAGACGGCCTGGAGCATCAGCCCCGCCTCGGGGTCGAGCCGGTCCCAGGCGCCCTTGGTCTCCTCCGCCATCCGGGCCCTGGCCCGCTCGGCGTCCAGTCCGGTCAGATCGACCCGGCGCAGGCAGTCCGCCGCCCGGACCGCGCCGCGCTCGGGCACCTCCAGGCTCCACACCACGCCACCGGTGCGGCGCAGCCGCATCCGGAGCGCGTCGTGGTGGTCGAGGACCGTCTGCAGCGCGGACCGCAGGCCCTGCTCGCCGAGGTCTGCGGGGACCACGATCATGTTGGTCTGGCTGAAGCGGTCGGGACGGCCGCCCCGCTCGCGCATCCAGTGGATGATCGGCGTCAGCGGTACGTCGCCGACCCCGGCGGCGGCCGCCACGGGCTCGGCCGCGACGGCGTCAGCGGGAGCCTCCTCGACGGCTGTGGCCTTGGCGAGACCCGCCACCGTCTTGTGCTCGAACACATCCCGCGGGGTCAGCTTGATGCCCGCGTCGCGGGCCCGGCGGACCAGCTGGATGGACATGATGCTGTCCCCGCCGGTGTCGAAGAAGCTGTCGTGGATGCCGACCCTCTCCAGCCCGAGGACCTCGGCGAACAGCGCGCACAACAGCTCTTCATGGGGGGTGCGCGGTCCGTCCGCGGCGCCGGTGGCCGTGGTGTACTCCGGCGCGGGCAGCGCTTTGCGGTCGACCTTGCCGTTCGGGGTCACCGGCAGCGAGTCCAGCGGCACCACCGCGGCGGGCACCATGTACTCGGGCAGCTCCGCGGCCATTCGCGTGCGCAGGTCGGCTCCCGCGAGCGGCCCGGCCGCGGCATCGGCCACCGCGTAGGCCACCAGCCGCGGCTCACCGGGGCGGTCCTCGCGCACCATCACCTCGGCCTGACGGACCGAGGGCTGACGCAGCAGCACCGAGCGGACCTCGCCGAGCTCGATCCGGAAGCCGTGCAGCTTGACCTGCTCATCGGCGCGGCCGACGAACCTCAGCACGCCGTCGCGGGTCCACCTGGCCAGGTCACCCGTGCGGTACATCCGGCTGCCGGGCGGGCCGAACGGATCGGCCACGAAGCGCTCCGCGCTCGCACCGGGCCGGTTCAGGTAGCCGCGGGCGAGCCCGGGGCCCGAGAGGTACAGCTCGCCGACCACACCGGGGGCCACCGGCCGCAGCGCCGCGTCGAGCACATGCACCCGGGCGTTGGGGATCGGTGTGCCCAGCGGCGGCTCGGCCACGCCGGACAGCGGCGCGCTGATGGTGGCGCACACCGTCGCCTCGGTCGGGCCGTACGCGTTCACCATCCGCCTGCCCGCCGACCAGCGGCCGGCCAGCTCCGGCGGGGTCGCCTCCCCCGCCACCAGCAGGGTGACGCTCGCGGGCACCTCGCCGTCCGCCATCACACCGAGCGCGGCCGGAGGGATGGTCGCCTGGGTGACCCGCTGCTCGGCGAGCAACCCGGCCAGCGGGGCGCCGGGGTCCAGGCGCTCGGGCGGCGCCATCACCAGCGTGGAGCCGGAGAGGAGCGCCTTGCACAGCTCGGCGAAGGCGGCGTCGAAGCTCGGCGAGGCGAACTGCAGGACGCGGCTGCCCGGACCGAGCCCGAGCGCCTCCACATAGCCGGTGAGCAGACTGGCGAAGCCGGTGTGCGGAACCACCACGCCCTTGGGCCGGCCGGTGGAGCCGGAGGTGTAGATCAGATAGGCCGGGTGGTCCACCGACAGCCGGACCTCCGGCGCGGTGTCCGGCGCCGTGGCGATCCTGGCCGCGGTGGCCTCCTCGTCGAGGAGCAGGACCGTGGCGTCGCCCATGGGGGGCAGGGTCGCGGCGATCGCCCGGGTGGTGACGACCACGCCGGGCCGGGCGTCGGAGAGCATGTAGGCGAGGCGCTCGGCGGGGTACGCCGGGTCGAGCGGCACATAGGCCGCGCCCGCCTTGTGCACGGCCAGGACCGCGGCCGGCCAGTCGGGGGACCGGGGGAGCGCCAGGGCGACGAACCGCTCGGGGGCCGCGCCCTCGGCGCGCAGCACATGCGCGAGCCGGTTCGCCCTGCGGTCCAGTTCGGCGAAGGAGACCTCGCGGCCCTCGAAGGCCACCGCGGGGTCGTCGGGCGCCTCGGCGACACGGCGGGCGAACAGCGCGGGGAAGGTCGCCGGGGGGAGGTCGCGCGCGGTGTCGTTCGCGGCGGCGAGTTGGGCCTGCTCCTCCTCGGTGAGCGGGGAGATGTCGCACACGCGCAGGTCCGGATCCTCGGCGACCCGCTCCAGAAGCCGCACCAGGCGCTCGAACAGGGCCACGACCGTCTCCCGGTCGAAGAGGTCGAGCCGGAAGTCGATCAGCGCCTGGAGGCCGGCCGGGGCACCGCCCGGCCCGGTGCTCTCGTTGAAGGTGAAGGCCAGGTCGAACTGGGTCGCGTTGACCGGCACCGGGTACGCGACGGCGTCGACCCCGGGGAGGCCGACCGGCGAGGTGGTGGTGGTCTCCAGGTTCTGGACGTTCAGCCAGATCTGGAACAGGGGGTGCCAGGCCAGCGAGCGCTCGGGGTTGAGGAGCTCGACCAGGCGCTCGAAGGGCACCTCCTGGTGGGCGTACGCGGCCAGGTCGTACTCGCGGACCCGGTCCAGCAGTTCGCGGAACGTGGGATCGCCGGAGGTGTCGGTGCGCAGCACCAGCGTGTTGACGAAGAAGCCGATCATCCCCTCCAGCGCCTTGTCGTTGCGCCCGGCGATCGGCGAGCCCATGGGGATGTCGGTGCCCGCGCCATGGGCGGAGAGGAGCGAGGCCAGACCGGCCTGCAGCACCATGAAGAGGCTGGTCCCGGTCGTGCGGGCGACGCGGGCCAGCGCGCGGTGCAGTTCCGGTGAGATCTGCCGCTCGACCGTCTCGGCCGTGTAGTCGGCCTCCGGCGGCCGGGGACGGTCGGTGGGCAGCGCGAGGACGTCGGGGCTGCCCTCCAGCCGCTGCCGCCAGAAGTCGAGCTGCTTGCTGACCAGGCTCTCCGGGTCGCTCTCCGCGCCGAGGACCGAGTAGTTCCACATCGTGTAGTCGGCGTACTGGACCGGCAGCGGCTCCCAGTCCGGGGCCCGGCCGGCCGCCCTCGCCAGATAGGCCGAGGTGAGGTCGGCGGCGAAGGGGCCGACCGACCAGCCGTCGCCCGCGATGTGGTGAATGATGATCAGCAGGACGTGGTGGTCCGGGGCCACCCGGAACAGCGTCACCCGTATCGGGGTCTCGGTCGCCAGGTCGAAGTCGCGCGCCGCCTGCTCGGCGATGGCCGCGTCCAGCGTCCG
Organism: Streptomyces sp. 5-10; assembly: GCF_014712245.1. Taxonomy (NCBI): domain Bacteria; kingdom Bacillati; phylum Actinomycetota; class Actinomycetes; order Kitasatosporales; family Streptomycetaceae; genus Streptomyces; species Streptomyces sp. 5-10. The sequence continues at coordinate 50,288 of NZ_JACVYG010000054.1, read as the reverse complement.
CTCGTCGACGGTGGTGACGACCAGTTCGGCCGGGCACCGGTCCGCGGGGAGGATCAGCTGCCGCGCGGAGCCGTCGGTCTCCGGGAAGATCGTGCGCAGCGTCTCGTGCCGGGCCGTGATGTCCCGGACGGCCGCCGCCAGCGCCTCCTGATCCAGCGTGCCCTTCAGCCGCAGGCCGAGGCTGATGTTGTGGGCCGCGGCGCCGTTCTCGAACCGGTTGAGGAACCACAGCCTGCGCTGGGCGTAGGACAGCGGGATCCGCTCGGGGCGCTCCACCGGGACCACCGGCGGCCGCGCGGTGTCGGCGTCACGGAGCCGTTCCGCCAGGCGCGCCACCGTGGGCGCCTCCCACAGCGCGCGCAGCGGCAGTTCCACGGAGAAGGCGGTCCGGGCCCGGCTGACCAGCCTGGTGGCGTGCAGCGAGTGGCCGCCCAGCTCGAAGAAGTCGTCGTGGATGCCGACCGAGTCCAGGCCGAGTGCCTCCATGAACAGGCCGCAGAGGATCTCCTCCTGCGGGGTGCGCGGGGCCACGCTCGTGGACAGGGCGGCGAAGTCGGGCGCGGGCAGCGCCTTGCGGTCGGTCTTCCCGTTGGGCGTCAGCGGCATCTCGTCGAGCACCATGAACGCCGACGGCATCATGTACTCCGGCAGCCGCGCGCCGATCCCCTGCCGCAGCGCGGGCACCGGCACCGTCGCGCCCGGGGCGGCGACCACGTAGGCCACCAGCCGCTGCTCGCCCGAGCCGTCCTCGCGTGCGGCCACGGCCGCCTGGGCGACCCCGGGCAGCTCGCCGAGCACGGTCTCGATCTCGCCCAGTTCGATCCGGAACCCGCGCACCTTGACCTGGTCGTCGGTGCGGCCGGCGAACTCCAGCTCTCCGTCGGCCGTCCACCGGGCCATGTCGCCGGTCCGGTACATCCGGGTGCCCGGCGCGCCGAACGGGCAGGCGACGAACCGCTCGGCGGTCAGGTCCGGGCGGCCGGAGTAGCCGCGCGCCACGCCCCGTCCGGCGATGTAGAGGTCGCCGAGGACCCCGGGCGGGGCCGGGGACAGCCCGGCGTCCAGGATGTAGACCTGGGTGCTCGCGATGGGCCTGCCGATGGCCGGGGGGCCGGAGACCTCGGTGAGCCGGGCCGCCGTCGACCACACGGTGGTCTCGGTGGGGCCGTACAGGTTGGTCACCTCGGGCGCCAGCTCGCACAGCCGGGACGCCAGCGCGGCGGGCAGCGCCTCACCGCCGGCCAGCACCCTCAGCCCGGTCAGCGCCTCCGGGTGCTGCGCCACCAGGGCCTGCCACAGGGTGGGGGTGGCCTGCATCACGGACGCGCCGGTGGCCTTCAGCAGCGCGGCCAGCCGGGGTACGTCGATCACCTCGTCCCGGGTGGCCAGCACGACCCCGGCACCGCAGACCAGCGGCACGTACAGTTCCAGGCCCGCGATGTCGAAGGCGATGGTGGTGACGGCGGCCAGCCGGTCGCCGGGGCCCAGCGCGAACCGGTCGCGCATGTCCTGGACGAAGTTGGTGAGGTTGTCGCGGGTGACGACGACGCCCTTGGGCTTCCCCGTCGATCCGGAGGTGTAGATGGCGTAGGCCGGACGCGCCCCCGCCGGCGTGGCGAGCTCCAGCGCCTCGCCGGACAGGGCGGCGAGCCGGGAGCGTACGGCCGGGTCGTCCAGCAGCACCCGCTCGACGCCGTCGGCCACGGGCACCGAGGTGACCGAGGAGTCGGTCACCACCACCGCGGGCGCGGCGTCGGCCACGATGTACGCGACGCGCTCCGCCGGGTACTCCGGGTCGAGCGGGATGTACGCGCCGCCGGCCTTCATCACCGCGAGCAGGGTGGCCACCAGGTCCGCCCCGCGCGGCAACGCCACCGCCACCCGCACCTCGGGGCCGACGCCCAGGCCGGTCAGCAGCCTGGCGAGCCGGTTGGCGCGGGCGTCCAGGTCGCCGTAGGTCAGCTCGGTGCCGCCCGCGATCAGCGCCACCGCGGCCGGGTCGGCGGCCACCGCTGCCTCGAACAGCTCCGGTACGGACGCCCCGGGCGCCCCGCCGTCCGGCTCGTTCCAGTCCCGCAGGACGGTGCGCAGCTCCCCGGGCGCCAGCACCTCGGTGCGGCCGACCGGCGCGGACGGGTCCGCCTCGATCTGCTCCAGAACCCGGCAGAAGGCGTCCAGCAGCGCCTGCGCCCGCTCGCGCTCGTACAGGTCGGGCCGGTATCCCAGGCGCAGCCGCAGGGTCGGGCCGGGGGTGGGGAAGAGGGTGAGCGCGTAGTGGGTCGCGTCCTGGCCGGTGAGGTCGGTTATCCGGGCACCCTCGGTCCGTTCGGCCAGGCCCTCGGAGTCCAGCGGGTAGTTTTCGAAGACCACCAGCGTGTCGAAGAGTTCGCCGGTGACCGAGGTGGCCTCCCGCACGGCGGACAGCGGCAGGTGGTGGTGGTCCAGCAACGCGGCCTGCTGCCGCTGCACCGCCGTCAGCAGCTGGGTCCAGGAGCCGCCGTGGTCCACCTGGACGCGGACCGGCAGGGTGTTGATGAAGAGCCCGACCATGGACTCCACCCCCGGGATGTCCGCCGGGCGCCCCGACACGGTGGCGCCGAACACCACATCGCCGCGGCCGGTCAGCCGGCCCAGCAGCACCCCCCAGGCGCTCTGCACCAGCGTGTTCAGGGTGACACCGGCCGAGCGGGCCAGCTCGCCGAGGCGGGCGGTGCGGTCCGCGGGCACCTCGGCGACCAGGTCCTCGGGCAGCACCGCCGCGCCGGGGCCCGCGTCGGGCACCAGCAGCGTCGGCGAGTCGACGCCTTCGAGCGCCTCCCGCCAGGCCCGCTTCGCCGCCTCCTCGTCCTGCCCGGCCAGCCAGGAGAGATAGGTGCGGTACGGGGTGACCGGCGGCAGGGAGGTGTCCTCGCCTCCCGCCCGGTAGTGCTGGAACAGCTCCCGCATGACCAGCGGCGCGGACCAGCCGTCCAGCAGGATGTGGTGCGCGGTGAGCACCAGCCAGAAGGCGTCGGCGGCGACCTTGATCATGGTGACCCGCAGCAGCGGCGGCCGCTCCAGGTCGAAGCGGCGCGCGCGGTCCTCGTCGGCGAACGCCCGGACCCTCGCCCGCTGTTCGTCCTGCGGGCTGTCCGTGAAGTCCAGCTCGGTCACCGGGAGTTCGACGTCCCGGAGGATCACCTGCATCGGGTCACCGGTCTTGCGGCGCCGGAACACCGCCCGCAGGCTCGCGTGCCTGCGCATCAGCGCGGCCGCCGCCCGGCGCACCGCGGGGGCGTCCACCGGGCCCTCGGCCCTGACGGCCAGTTGCACCGTGTAGACGTCGAGCGCGTCCTCGGAGTACTGCGCGTGGAAGAGCAGCCCTTCCTGGAGCGGCGACAAAGGCAGAAGGTCCTCGATACGTGTCTGCTTCACTGCACAGGCTCCCTGGGCGTCTTCGTGAGGCGGTGTGTCATGGGATCCGGCGGGCTGATGGGCGGCAGCGATACGCCTGACCCGCGTCGTCGGCCTCGGCGGGGCCGATCCCCCTGTCGGGGTGAGCCCCGCCGGTCCGACGGTAGCGGCGCCGCGGCCCGGTGACGGCCGCACATCAACAACTCGGAAGTGGGGCTTGTCCGCTACGGCTGCCAGTCGTCCAACTCGCTCGCGAGCTGGTCCAACTCGTCCTGGCCGATCTCGATCAGGTCCATGTCGGACGGGGTGTGGCGGACGGCCTGGGGAGTGTCGGCATGCCGGGCCAGCGCCTCCAGGGCGCGGACGAAGGTCTCCGCGAGATCCCGCACCACGGCCTCCTCCAGCAGCGCCGAGGGCCACTGCCAGAGCACCGACAGCTCCGGGCCGCCCCTGCCGTCCTGTGCGGAGGAGGTGACCTCCAGCGCGTGTGCGACCGGCATGCCCGGGTCCTCACCGCCGACCGCACCCGCCTCGGGGGCCAGTGCCCAGTCGGCGGCCTCGGGCGCGGCCGAAGTGTCGAAGCGGCCGAGGTAGTTGAAACCGATCTGCGGCTCGGCCAGGTTCCGCAGCGAGGGCGCGGTGTCCGGGTTCAGATGGCGCAGCAGGCCGTAGCCGACCCCGTTGTCCGGGATCGAGCGCAGTTGCTCCTTCACCCGGGCGAGGATGTCGCCGAGGGCCGCCCCGCCGGTCCACACCTCGCCCCACGCGACCCGCCCGGGGTCCAGCCGCACCGGGTAGACGCTGGTGAACCAGCCGACGGTGCGGGACAGTTCGGCGTGTTCCACGATCTCCTCGCGGCCGTGCCCCTCCAGGTCCACGAGCAGCCCCCGCGTGGGCCCGCCGAAGCGCCGCCGGCGCCAGTCGGCCACGGCGAGGGTCAGACCGGTGAGCAGGACGTCGTTGACCGACGCGTTGAACAGGGCGGGCAGCCGGGTCAGCAGGTTCGAGGTGATGTCCGCCGGCAGGGACAGGGCGATCGTGCGCAGGGTGCGGGTCAGGTCCCGGTCCGGATCGAGGGTCAGCTCGGCCATGGGGGCCGGGGCGTCGGCGAGCCGGTGCCGCCAGCCGGACAGTTCGGCGATGCGCTCCGGCCGTGCGGCCTCGTCCAGGAGCGCCTGCGACCACCGCCGCAGGGAGGTGCCGACCGGCTGGAGTTCCGGTGTGCGTCCCTTCCGTACCGCCTCCCAGGCCACCGCCAGGTCGGGCAGCAGGATCCGCCAGGACACCCCGTCGACGACGAGGTGGTGCACCGCGAAGAACAGTCTGCCGCGCTCCTCGGGTCCGGCGTCGAACCAGACGCACTGCACCATGGTGCCGTCGTCGGGGGCGAGCCGGTCCAGCGCCGCGTCGCTGTGCTCGGCGAGCACCGCGCGGCGTTCGGCGTCGTCCAGGCCGGTGATGTCGACCCGCCGGATCAGGTCGCGCGCGGGCACCGCGCCGCGGTCCGCCACCACCAGGGTCCACTCGTCTCCGGTCCGGTTCAGCCGGGCCCGCAGGGCGTCGTGGTGGTCCAGCAGCGCCTGTACGGTCGCGGCGAGCCGCTCCTCGTCGAGCGCGGCGGGAGCCCACAGCAGCATGGACTGGTTGAACCGGTCGATCGGCCCGTTCCGGTCCCGCGTCCAGCGCATGATCGGCGTCGCCGGGATCTCTCCGATGCCCGCGCCCGGGCCCTCCGCCGCGGCCTGCGCGACGGCGCCCGCGGCGGCCGCGAGGGCGGCGACCGTCTGGTGCCGGAACACGTCCTTCGGGGAGAAGGCCAGCCCGGCCGTGCGCGCCCTGGCGACCAGCTGGATCGAGACGATGCTGTCGCCGCCGAGGTGGAAGAAGTTGTCGTCCACGCCCACCTCCGGCAGGCCGAGCACCTCCGCGAACAGCGCGCACAGCAGCCGCTCCGGTGCGGTACGGGGCGCGCGCAGCGTCGTGGCCCGGGCGAAGTCGGGTGCCGGCAGGGCCGCCTCGTCGAGCTTGCCGTTGACGGTCACCGGCAGGGCGGGCAGCGTGACGAAGGCCGACGGGACCATGTAGTCGGGGAGTGTCCGGGCCGTGTGCGCGCGCAGCTCCTCGACATCCGCCTCGGCGCCGTCCGCGGTCACCACGTAGGCCACCAGCTGCCTGCGGCCCGGCTGGTCCTCCCGGACCCGCACCGCGGCCTGGCCGATCTCGGCCCGCGCGAGCAGGGACGCCTCGATCTCGCCCGGCTCGACGCGGAAACCACGGATCTTGACCTGGGTGTCGGCGCGGCCCACGTACCTCAGGTCGCCGTCCGTCCCCCACCGGACGAGGTCCCCGGTCCGGTACAGCCGGGATCCGGCGGGGCCGAAGGGGTCGGCGACGAAGCGCTCGGCGGTCAGGTCCGGCCGGCGCAGATAGCCGCGCGCCAGACCGGCCCCGCCCACGTACAGCTCCCCGACGACCCCGGGCGGCACCGGCCGCAGCGTCGCGTCCAGTACGTACAGCCCGGTGCCGGTGACGGGACCGCCGATGGGCGGCGCCTGCGCCGGCTCCAGGGGTCGGCTCATGCTCGCGCACACCGTGGTCTCGGTCGGCCCGTACGCGTTGATCATCCGCCGGCCCGGTGCGAACCGCGCCACCAGCTCAGGGGCGCAGGCCTCGCCCGCCACGATCAGCGTCATGCCCGGGGGAAGCCCGTCGTCCGGCAGGACGGCGAGCGCCACCGGCGGGATCGTCGCGTGGGTGACCGCGTGACGGGCCAGCACCTCGATGAGATCGGCCCCGGGGGCCAGCCGTTCGGCCGGGGCGAGAACCAGGGCGGCGCCCGACAGCAGCGCCATGCACAGCTCCCAGAACGCCGCGTCGAAGCTGGGCGAGGCGAACTGCAGCACCCGGCTGCCGGGGCCCACCTCGAACCGCTCGACCTGGGTCGCCGACAGAGCGGCCACGCCACGGTGGGTGACCACGACGCCCTTCGGCCGACCCGTCGACCCCGAGGTGTAGATCACATAGGCGGGGCTGTCCGGCGACGGGGCGGGCATCCGGCCGGCGGGCCGGGCGGCCTCCTCGGCCGCCGTGTCCCCGGCGTCGAGCAGCAGCCGGGGCACACCCGGCCCGGGCAGCCGCCCGGCCACCTCACCGGTCGTCAGCAGCAGGGCGGGTCGGCTGTCCCGGAGCATGGCGGAGACGCGGTCGGCCGGGTACTCCGGGTCCAGGGGCAGATAGGCCGCCCCCACCCGCATCACCGCGAGCAGCGCCACGATCAGCTCGGGCGAGCGCGGCATCGAGACCGCCACGATGGTCTCGGGCCCGATCCCGCGGGCCGCCAGCAGCCGCGCGACCCGCTGTGCCCGCGCGTCCACCTCGGCGTAGGACAGCTCCTGGTCCTCGAAGACCAGCGCGGGTGCGTCGGGGGTACGGGCCACCCAGCGGGCGAACAGCTCGGGCACCGTCACCGCGGGCACCTCGCGGCCCGGGGCGTTCCCGCCGCCCAGGACGCGCTCGCGTTCGCCGGGCAGCAGCACATCGAGCCGGTCGACGGGCGTTTCGGGGTCGGCGGTGACCGAGGCGAGCACCCGCGCCAGCCTGGCGGCCAGCAGCTCGACGGTCTCCCGCTCGAACAGATCGGTGCTGTAGGAGATCACTCCGTCGAGGCCCGCCGGAGCGCCGTCCGGCCCATGGGTCTCGGTGAGGCTGAAGGACAGGTCGAACTTGGCGACGTCGAGGCCGAACGGCTGGGGCGCCGCCGCCACGCCCGGCAGGTCGAGGACGGCCTGGGCGTTGTTGTCGAGGGTCAGCATCACCTGGAACAGCGGATTGCGGGCGAGCGACCGCTCGGGGTTGACCAGTTCGACCAGCCGCTCGAAGGGCAGGTCCTGGTGGGCGTACGCGGCCAGGTCGGTCTCCCGGACCCGGTCCAGCAGCTCCACGAAACCGGGGGAGCCGGAGACGTCCGTCCGCAGGACCAGCGTGTTCACGAAGAAGCCCACGAGGTCGTCCAGGGCGTCGTCGGTGCGTCCCGCGATCGCCGTGCCGATCGGGATGTCCGTGCCCGCGCCGAGCCCGTTCAGCAAGGTGGCCAGGCCCGCCTGCACCGCCATGAACAGGCTGGCGCGGTGGGCCCCGGCCAGGGCGAGCAGGTTCCGGTGCACCTCGGCGTCGATGCGGATGGGCACCACGCCGCCCGCGTAGCTCGGCGTCGGCGGGCGCCGGTGGTCGGCGGGCAGCGCCAGTTCCTCCGGGGCACCCTCCAGGGTGGCGCGCCAGAACGCGGCCTGCCGGGAGATGGTGCTGTCCGGGTCGTCCTCGCTGCCCAGCACCTCGTGCTGCCACAGGGTGTAGTCCGCGTAACTCACCGGCAGCGGGGCGAACTCGGGGGCGCGGCCCTGGCTGCGGGCCGCGTAGGCGGCGGACAGATCACGGCCGAGGGGGGCCATGGACCAGCCGTCCCCCGCGATGTGGTGCACCACGAGGAGCAGGACGTGGTCGGCCGGGCCCAGGGCGAACAGCCGGGCGCGCACCGGTATCTCGGTGGCGACGTCGAATCCGTACCCGGCGGCCTCGGTGATCGCCCCGGACAGCTCGTCCTCGGTGATGTCGACGACGGGCAGCTCGGGGGTCACATCGAGCACCACCTGGCGGGGGCGGCCCGCGACCTCCGGGAACACGGTGCGCAGGCTCTCGTGCCGGGTGACCACGTCGGCCACCGCGGCGGCCATCGCCGTCCGGTCCAGGGGGCCGGTCAGTCGTACGGCGACCGGAAGGTTGTAGGTCGCGCCGGGGCCCTCGAACCGGTTGAGGAACCACAGTCTGCGCTGCGCGAAGGACAGCGGCACCTCCTCCGGCCGCTCGCGCACCGTCACCGCCCGCCGGGCCCGGTCGGCGACGCCGACGCGTTCGGCCAGCCCCGCGGGCGTGGGCGACTCGAACAGGTCGCGGACGGTGAGCTCGGCGCCGAGCGTCGAGCGGATCCGGCTGGTCAGCCGGGTGGCGAGCAGCGAGTGGCCGCCGAGGTCGAAGAAGTTGTCGTCCACCCCCGCCTCCGGCAGGCCGAGCACCTCCGCGAACAGCCCGCACAGGGCCGCCTCCCCCGGCGTGGACGGGGCCCGCCGCTCGGCGTCGTCGGGTACCGGAGCGGGCAGCGCCCGGCGGTCCAGCTTTCCGTTCGGGGTCAGCGGCAGGGCGTCCAGGGCGACGAACGCCGAGGGCACCATGTAGTCGGGCAGCGCGGCGCCCAGGTGCTTGCGCAGTTCGGCCGCCTCCGGAGCGGTCCGGCCCGCCGCCGGGACGAGGTAGGCGACCAGTCGCCGTACCCCCGGCCGGTCCTCATGGACGGGCCGGTCCTCACGGACGAGTACCGCCGCCGAAGCGAGGTCCGGGTGCGAGACCAGCGCCGCCTCGATCTCTCCGAGCTCGATCCGGAAGCCGCGCACCTTGACCTGGTGGTCGGCCCGGCCCATGAACTGGAGCCGGCCGTCCTTGCCCCAGCGCACCAGGTCACCGGTGCGGTAGAGGCGGGAGCCGGCCGGGCCGAAGGGATCGGCGACGAAGCGCTCCGCGGTGAGCCCCGGCCGCTTCAGATAGCCGCGGGCCAGCCCCGCGCCGGCGAGGTACAGCTCACCGACGACGCCCGGGGGCACCGGGCCCAGCGTGTCGTCCAGAACGTAGACCCTGTCGTTCCACACCGGGCGGCCGATCGGCGCCGCGGCGGGCCAGTCGCCGGGGTCGGCGGGCAGGGTGGTGCCGGTGACCACATGGCTCTCGGTGGGCCCGTAGTGGTTGTGCAGCCGCAGCCCGGGGCGAGCGGCGCAGAAGGCACGCAGCCGCGGCGTGAGCGCCAGGGCCTCGCCCGCCTGGGCGATCGTGCGCAGTCCGGCGAGCGGGACGCCGTTCTCCAGCGCGGCCTCCGCGACGGCGTCCACGACCAGGTTCGGGGCGTACAGCTCATTGATCCGCGTCTCGTCCAGCCACCTGGCGAAGGCGGCCGCGTCCCGGCGCGTCTCCTCCTCGGGGATGACCAGCGTCTTGCCGGTGAGCAGGGTCGCCAGGATCTCCTGGGCGGAGACGTCGAAGCTGATGGCGGTGAACTGCGCGACCCGTGACTCGGGCCCGCCCCGGACCTCGGCGTGGTGCCAGGCGACCAGGTTGGTCATGGCGCCCGCAGGCATCACCACGCCCTTGGGGCGGCCGGTGGAGCCCGAGGTGTAGATGACGTAGACCGGATGGTCCGGGTGGAGCGGACGGGTACGGTCCGCGTCGGTGGGGTCGGTGCCCGCCTGCCCGGCCAGGAGGGCGGCGGTCTGAGGTGTGTCGAGGGCGAGGACCGGGGCCCGGTGGCCGTCCGGCAGCACCCCGGTCCGGGTCAGCACCACCGACGGCGCCGCGTCGGCCAGCATGAAGGAGACGCGCTCGGCCGGGTACGCCGGGTCGATGGGCAGATAGGCCGCTCCGGTCTTGAGCACCGCGCACACCGCCACCAGCAGCTCCGCCGAGCGCGGCAGCGCGATGCCGACCGTGTCCTCCGGTCCGGTGCCCCGCGAGATGAGCAGGTGTGCCAGCCGGTTCGCCGCCGCGTTCAGCTCGGCGTACGACATCTCCGTGTCGCCGTGCACCACGGCCGTGGCGTCCGGCAGGGCGCGCGCCTGCCGCTCGAACAGCTCCGGGAGCAAGGCGCCGTCGAGCTGGTGCGCGGTGTCGTTGTAGATGGTCAGCTGGCGGTGGCGCTCGATCGGGTCCAGCAGGTCCAGGGAGCCGATGGGACGCTTGGGGTCCTCGGCCGCACCGGCCAGTACGCGGATCAGCCGGTCGGCGAGCCGCTGGACGGTCTCCCGGTCGAACAGGTCGGTGCTGTACTCGATCCACCCGGCCAGACCGTCCGGTGCGCCGTCGGGTGTGCGCTGCTCGACCAGCCCGAAGAACAGGTCGAACTTGGCCAGGCCGCCGAGGTGTTCGTAGGGGTCCACCCGCAGGCCCGGCAGCGCGAGCTCGGCCGGGCGGTTGTTCTGCACGGTGAACATCACCTGGAACAGCGGGTGGCGGGCGAGGGAGCGCTCGGGGTTGAGCTGCTCGACCAGGCGCTCGAACGGCACGTCCTGGTGGGCGTACGCGGCCAGGTCGGTCTCCCGCACCCGCTGGACCAACTCGCGGAAGGTCGGGTTGCCGGAGGTGTCGGTGCGCAGGACCAGCGTGTTGAGGAAGAACCCGATCAGTCCGTCGACGGCGTCGTCGGTGCGGCCGGCGATCGGCGTACCGATGGGGATGTCGGTGCCCGCGCCGGACCGCGACAGCAGCACCAAAAGACCGGCCTGCGCCACCATGAACAAGCTGGCCTGGGAGGTACGGGCGATGGTGAGCAGCCGCTTGTGCAGCTCCTCGTCCAGGTGGAACGTCACGGTGTCGCCCGCGTAGCTCGCCACCGCGGGGCGCGGCCGGTCCACCGGGAGGTTGAGCTCGTCCGGGATCCCGGACAGGGCGGTCGACCAGTAGGCGAGCTGCTGGGCGATCGCGCTGTTCTCGTCCGCCTCCTCACCCAGCACGCGCTGCTGCCACAGCGTGTAGTCCACGTAACTCACGGGCAGCGGGTTCCAGGACGGCTCGGCGCCCTTCAGCCTGGCCGCGTAGGCGAGCGAGAGGTCGTGGCCGAAGACACCCAGCGACCAGCCGTCCCCGACGATGTGGTGCATCACCACGAGCAGGACGTGGGTGTGGGCGCCGGTACGGAAGACGCGCACCCGGAGCGGGAGTTCTTCGTCCAGCCGGAACCCGGCGGTCGCCTCCTCGTTCAGTACCTCGTCCAGCCGCTCCGGGGCGCCACGGAGATCCACCAGGGACAGGTCGAGCTCGGCCTCGGCGGGGTCCAGCACCCGCTGGTAGGGGTCGCCGTCCACGTCCGGGAACACCGTCCGCAGGCTCTCGTGCCTGGCCAGGACGTCGTGGAAGGCCTGCCGCAGTGCGTCCAGGTCCAGTTCACCGGTCAGCCGTACGGTCAGGGGGACGTTGTAGATCGGCTTCGCGCCCTCGAAGCGGTCCAGGAACCACAGCCGGCGCTGGGCGAAGGACAGCGGTACCCGCTCGGGACGCGGGCCCGCCTCCAGCGCGGGCCGGCCGTCCACGGCCTGGTGCAGCCGGCGGGCGATCCCGGCGGGCGTCGCCGTCTCGAACACCGCGCGCAGCGACAGCTCCACGCCGAACACCGCGCGTGTCCTGGTGACCAGCCGGGTGGCCAGCAGCGAGTGGCCGCCGAGCTCGAAGAAGTCCTCGTCCACGCCCACCGTGGCCACGCCGAGCAGTTCGGCGAAGAGCGCGCACAGGATCTCCTCCTGCGGGGTGCGCGGCCCGCGCCCGGCCGGCTCGGCCGCGCCGCCGGGCTCGGGCAGTGCCTTGCGGTCCAGTTTGCCGTTGGGGGTGAGCGGAAGGGCGTCGAGGGCGACGAAGGCCGAGGGCACCATGTACTCGGGCAGCGAGGCGCCCACGTGTTCGCGCAAGCCGACGGGGCCGGGCACCTCTTCCCCGCCCACCGGCACCAGGTAGGCGACGAGCCGCTTGTCGCCGGGGGTCGGTTCACGCACCACGACCACCGCACGGTCGATCTGCTCGTGCGCGGCGAGGACCGACTCGATCTCACCCAGCTCGATCCGGAATCCGCGGATCTTCACCTGGTCGTCGGCCCGGCCGGCGAACTCCAGCACGGCACGCTCGCCCTCGGTGTTCCAGCGCACGAGGTCGCCGGTGCGGTACATCCGCTCGCCCCCGTCGCCGAACGGATCGGCGACGAAGCGCTCGGCGGTCACACCGGGCCGGTTCAGATAACCGCGCGCCAGGCAGGGGCCGGAGACGTACAGCTCCCCGATGACGCCGGGCGGCACCGGCCGCAGCGCGCCGTCGAGCACCCGCAGCCGCGCGGTGCCCAGGGCGGTGCCGATGGGCGGGGCCACCGCGCCGGAGAGCGGCTCGCTGAGGGAGACGCACACGGTGCTCTCGGTCGGCCCGTAGGCATTGATCATCGTGCGGTCGCCGGACCACGCTTCGACCAGCTCCGGCGCGGATGCCTCACCGCCGACCACCAGCAGGCGTATCGACGGCAGATCGCCCTCGGCGAGCACGGCCAGCGCGGCGGGCGGGATGAGCGCGTGCGTGACCTGGTGCTCGGCGACCAGGTCGACCAGTGCCCGGCCGGGCCGCAGCCGTTCGGCGGGGGCGAGCACCAGCGTGGCGCCGGTGAGCAGTGCGGTGTAGGTCTCCCAGACGGCGGCGTCGAAGCTGGGCGAGGAGAACTGCAGCACCCGGCTGCCGGGCCCCGCTCCGAACCGCTCGACGTTCGTGGCGACCAGACCGGCGATACCGGAGTGCGTCACCATGACGCCCTTGGGACGGCCGGTGGAACCGGAGGTGTAGATGACGTAGGCGGGGTTGGCGGGCGCCGTCGCTCCCCGCCGCTCACCCGGCTCCACATCGGTGTCCGGCCTGGCGTCGGTCTCGCGGACGGTGGCCGGGTCGTCCAGCAGCACGCGCGGCGCGGCGCAGACGTCGGGGATCACCCCCGCCGACGCGGCGGTGGCCAGGACCAGCGCCGGGCCTGCGTCGGTGAGCAGATAGGCGATCCGGTCCGCCGGATAGGAGATGTCCACCGGCAGGTAGGCCGCGCCCGCCTTGAGCACCGCCAGCATGGCGACGACCAGCTCGGGTGAGCGCTCCAGGGCGAGGGCGACCACCCGCTCCGGCCCCGCGCCCCGGTCGATCAGGGTGCGGGCCAGGCGGTTGGCGCGGCGGTCCAGTTCGGCGTAGGAGAGCGTGAGGCCTTCGTAGGCGACGGCGACGGCGTCCGGATGCCGGCGCACCTGTTCGGCGAAGAGCGCGGGGATGGCGTCACCGGCCGGCAGCGGCCGTGCGGGCGCGCCGAGGGCGAGCATGCGGTCGGTCTCGGCGTCGCCCAGGAGCGGCAGTCGGCCGATCAGCTGCTCCGGATCGACCGCGAAGGCCTCGAAGAGGCGGCGGAAGCGTTCGCCGAGCACCTCGATGTCGGCGGGCGAGAAGATCTCCTGCCGGTAGCCGAAGTGCAGCCGCAGCCCGTCGCCCGGCAGGGCCGCGATGCTCAACGGGTAGTGGTTGGCGTCGGTGCCCTTGGCGCCCGTCAGCGTGAGGTCACCGGGCAGCTGGGGCAGGTCGTCCCCGCCCATGGGGTAGTTCTCGGTGACGGTGAGCGTGTCGAACAGGGTGCTGAGCCCGGCGGCCCGCTGGATGTCCGGCAGGCTGAGGTGGTGGTGTGCGACCATTCCGGCCGCCTGGCGCTGCACCCCGGTCAGAAGGGACAGCAGGCTCTCCCCAGGACGCACCCGCACCCGGACCGGCACCGAGTTGATGAACAGGCCGACCATGTGCTCCGCGCCCTCCAGCTCGGCGGGACGCACGGATACGGTCGAGCCGAACACCACGTCGTCACGGCCGGTCAGCTGCCCCAGTATCAGCGCCCAGCAGCCCTGGAACACCGCGCTCAGGGTGAGGTCGTTGCGCCGGGCGGTCTCCCGCACCCGGGCGGCCAGCTCGTCGGGCATGGCGATGACCTGCTCGGCCGGCACGACCTGTGCCCCGGTGTCGCCGGGCGCGATGAGCGTGGGCTCCTCCACGTCGGCGAGCACGGTACGCCAGGCGTCCTCCGCCGCTGCCCGGTCCTGCCGTTCCAGCCAGTTCAGGCAGGCCCGGTACGGGGTCGCACGCGGCAGGTCCGAGTCGTCGCCACGACGGTGGTAGATCTCGAACAGCTCGTACATCAGCCGGGCGGTGGACCAGCCGTCGAGCAGGATGTGATGCGAGTTGAACATCAGCCGGTGGGTGCGCTCCCCCAGCCTGATCAGAGTGAAGCGCAGCAGCGGTCCCGCCGACAGGTCGAACCGGTGCGCCGCCTCCTCGGCGGCGAGCCGCTCCAGCTCCCGCTCCTGGGCCCGCTCGTCGAGTCCGGTGAGGTCGACCTCCCGCCAGGGCACCGGGACTTCCCGGGGGATCACCTGGACCGGGCGGCTCAGCTTCTCGTACCGGAAGCCGGCCCGCAGATTCGGGTGCCTGCGCAGCAAGGTGGCCACCGAGTCGCGCATGGCCGAGGCGTCCAGGGCGCCGTCGAGGTCCATGAAGATCTGCGCGACGTAGACATCGAGCTCCCCCTCCCCGTACAGGGTCTGAAACAGCAGACCTTCCTGCAGCGGCCACAGCGGAAGGACGTCATCGATGGCTGCTCGCGTCATTATGGAACTCTCCACTCGTCATTCCGGGGTCGCCGACAAAAAGGGGGGGTTCGGCCGACTGCCACCAGCCTGGATCGCCCCGAGTCTTGTGTCCGGCCGGTCCTGCGGCAACGGCGCTGCAAAAACTTCGTTTTGCGCGTGGAGGAGCGCGGAAATGCCCACATCGAAGAATTCTCACTGCCGCTGACCGGACCGGTGAGCCGTGCTGTCATCGGTACGGCCGCGTGCCGTCAAGCGCCCGCGGGCCGCTACCCGCACCGCGACTTCAGGGAGTACTGGTGACGAACACCGGCACGCTGTCCCGTTACTGGATGTTCAGCGACGAGTACACGCAGGATCCCTATCCCTTCCTCGCCCAGTTGCGCGCGGAACAGCCGGTGTGCCGGGTGGAGACCCCGGACGGGGTGCGGGCCTGGGTGGTGAGCCGCTACGACGACGTCCGTGACGCGCTCGCCGACCCCCGGCTCGGCCGGGACATCGGCAAGCTCTACGCGGCGCTGGGCAAACAGCTCGGCCAGGAGATCAAGCCCGCCGACGAGATCAGCAACCACCTGGCCAACTCCGACCCGCCGCGCCACACCCCGCTGCGCAAGGCGCTCACCTTCGCCTTCACCCCCAAGCGGGTCAGGGGGCTGCGCGACGGCTGGGAGAAGGTGGTCGACGACCTGCTCGATACGATGGTGCGGACGGGCAACCAGGACCTGGTCTCCGGGCTCAACGAGCCCCTCCCGATCATCACCATCGCGCAGCTGATGGGCGTGCCCGACGCCGACTGGCCGCGGTTCCTGGTGTGGACGAACACCCTGCGCCGGGTGGACGCCAGCGATCCGACGGGCATCATCGCCGAGCACACCCGGCAGTTGTCGGACTACCTCAAGGCGCTGATCGCGGCCAAGCAGCGCGAGCCCCAGGACGATCTGATCTCCGCGCTGGTCCACGCCGACGAGGACAAGCGGCTGACCGCCGCGGAGGCGCTGTCCACCGCGTTCGCCCTGATGACCGGCGGCAACGACACCACCACCAGCCTGCTCAACGGCTCCTTCGCGGCGCTGCTCACCCATACCGGCGAGGCCGACAAGATCCGGGCCGACTGGAGTCTGCTGCCGAACGCGGTCGAGGAGCTGCTGCGGTTCACCAGCCCGCTGATCAACTCCCTGCAGCGGGTCACACTGGAGCCGGTCGAGCTGTGCGGGGTGAAGATCCCCAAGGACGAGATCGTCATCATCTCGCTGGCCGGGGCGAACCACGATCCGCACGCCTTCCCCGACCGCCCCTCGGAGCTGGACATCACCCGTCCCAAGCCCGCGCATGTGAGCTTCGGATACGGAATCCACTACTGCCTGGGCTCCCATATGTCCAAGGCGCTGACCGAGCTGGCGATTCGACGGGTCTATGAACGCTTTCCCGGTATCCGGCTGGCCGTGCACCCCTCGGAGGTGCGTTATCGGCCCGGGCTGATGGTCCGTCCGATGATCGACCTGCCGGTGCGTTTCTGAACGGCGCACAGCAGCGACACCGCCCGGGGCCCGCCGTCAGCGCGCCCCGGGCTCTTTTCTTTCGCTTCCCGGAGGACTCATGGATTTCAGTCTGTTCTACTTCGCCAACAACGACGCCGAGGAGCGTGACCGTTATCGGCTGCTGCTGGACGGCGCCCGGTTCGCCGATGAGAACGGCTTCACCGCGGTGTGGACCCCCGAACGCCACTTCCATCCGTTCGGCGGCCTCTACCCGAACCCCTCGGTGACGGGCGCGGCGGTGGCGGCGGTCACCAAGCGGGTCGCGGTGCGCGCCGGAAGCGTCGTGGCGCCGCTGCACCACCCGATGCGGATCGCCGAGGAGTGGTCGGTCGTGGACAACCTGTCGGGCGGCCGGGCCGGGGTGGCGCTCGCCTCGGGCTGGCACGCCGCGGACTTCGCGCTCCGCCCGGAGAACTACGAGACCCGTAAGTCCGGGCTGATGGAGACGGTCGAGACCATCCGCCGGCTGTGGCGGCGGGAGAGCGTGTCCCTGGTCGACGGGGCGGGCGAGACGGTGGAGCTGACCATGTTCCCGCCGCCCGTCCAGCCCGAGCTGCCGATGTGGCTGACCAGCGGCGGCACTCCGGCGACGTTCACCCTGGCCGGCGAGAACGGCATGGGGATGCTGACGCACCTGCTCGGACAGGAGATCGACGTCCTCGCCCAGCGCATCGGCGAGTACCGCCAGGCCTATCGGGAGAGCCGGTCCGGGACGGACGGCCGGGGGCATGTGGCACTGATGGTGCACACCTTCGTCGGCACCGACCGCGAGGCCGTGCGGGAGACCGTGCGCGAGCCGTTCTCCCGCTATCTGGCCAGCTCCTTCGACCTGCTGATAAAGGCCGCCGAAGCGGTCGGCGCCCAGGGCGCGGCCATGTCCCGCGAGCTGAAGAGCATGGGCCCGGAGGACCGTCAGTTCCTCGTCGCCCAGGCCTTCGACCGGTACTTCGAGACCAGCGGGATGTTCGGAACGGTCGAGGACTGCATGGCGATGCTGAAGCGGCTGAAGGACGCCGGCGTGGACGAGGTGGCCTGTCTGGTCGACTTCGGTGTGGCGACCGATCAGGTCGTCGGCGGCTTCGAGCACCTGGCCCGTCTCCACGAGACCTGGCGCGCGCACGTGGGGAACTGACCTACGCCGGCCCTGCCCCGCGTTGGCGAGCCGTGGTTCGACCTCCGTGCAGCGGGCCAGGTCGAGCGAAGCCCGGACGGCCGGTGGTTCCGGTCGTCCGGGCTTCGGTGCGGGCGG
The DNA here is from genome assembly GCF_014712245.1 of Streptomyces sp. 5-10. NCBI lineage: Bacteria > Bacillati > Actinomycetota > Actinomycetes > Kitasatosporales > Streptomycetaceae > Streptomyces > Streptomyces sp. 5-10. Next base: position 32,883 of record NZ_JACVYG010000054.1, on the reverse strand, counting down.
GCGCGGGGCCGCGCGGGGCGGGTCAGCGGGTGGCGGCCCGCTCGTAGGCCCGGTTGGCCAGCGGGACGACCACGATCAGCAGGGCCACCACCATGATCAGCGAGGCCGCCGCCGGATGCCGCAGCGGGAACGCCGGATCGGCGCCATTGCCCGTGGGGTTCCCCCACAGTTCGCGCATCCCGGTGGTCAGGGTGGTCACCGGGTTCCACTCGGCCACCGGACGCACCCAGCCCGGCAGGTTCTCGGCCGGGTAGAAGGTCGCCGACAGGAAGGTGAGCGGCATGGTGATCACCATGGCCACCGAGTTGACCGCCTGGGGATCGCGCAGCAGCAGCCCGATGAGGCAGCCGAGCCACGCCGTGGCGTAACCGAGCAGCAGCAACAGCCCGAAGCCCGCGAGCGCCTTCAGGGGCCCGCCGTGGATGCGCCAGCCGATGATCAGGCCGACGGAGAGCATCGCGGTACAGGAGATCGCGTTGAGCACCACATCGGAGATGGTCCGGCCGAGCAGCACCGATCCCTTGCCCATCGGCAGCGAACGGAACCGGTCCACCAGGCCGTTGGAGAGGTCCTGGGCCACCCCCACACCGGTGTTGATGACGCCGGCCAGCATCATCTGGGTGAAGATGCCCGCCATGATGTACTCGTGGTATTCGCCCTCCGGCACGTTCATCGAACTGCCGAAGAGATAGCCGAAGAGGAACACGAACATGATCGGCATCAGGGTGACGCTGAGGATCCGCTGCGGTGCCCGCTTCAGATGCCGCAGATGGCGGCCGGCCAGGGCCAGCGCATCGCTCAGGACATAGGTGGTCATCGGCTCGTCGCCTCCAGTTCGGCCTCGGGTCCGGCTCCGGTCAGCTCCAGGAACACGTCGTCCAGCGAGGGGCGCCGTACGAGGAAGTCGACGACCTCCACCGAGGCCCCCTGGAGCTCCGCCGCCGCCGCGGAGACACCGGCGATACCGGTCTCCAGCGCGACCGACACCCGCATCCCGCTGTCGTCGACGGCCGGCGGGGCGGAGCCCCGTGCGGAGATCCGGGCCAGCGCGGCCCGGGCGGCCTCCACCATCCCGGCGGTCCGTACGGTGATCTCCAGCCGCTCGCCGCCGACCTTCTTCTTCAGCTCGTCGGGCGTGCCCTCCGCCGCCACCCGCCCCTTGTCGATCAGCGCGATGCGGTGGGCGAGGTGGTCGGCCTCCTCCAGGTACTGGGTGGTCAGCAGCACGGTGACGCCCTCGGCGACCTGTTTGCGCACCATGTCCCACAGCGCGTTCCTGCTGACCGGGTCCAGACCCGTGGACGGCTCGTCCAGGAAGATCACCGGCGGGTTCCCGATCAGGCTGGCGCCCAGGTCCAGCCTGCGGCGCATACCGCCCGAGTAGGTCTTGACGACCCGGTCGGCGGCGTCGGTGAGGTCGAACATCTCCAGCACCTCATCGGCGCGGGCACGGGCCCGCTTGCGGCCCATGTGCAGCAGCGTGCCCATGAGCACCAGGTTCTCGCGACCGGTCAACTCACCGTCCAGCGCGGCGTACTGACCCGTCAGCCCGATGCTGCGGCGCACCTCGTGGGCCTGGCTCAGCACGTCGTAGCCCGCCACCGTCGCGGTGCCCCCATCGGGCTTGATCAGCGTCGACAGCGTCCGCACCGTGGTCGTCTTGCCGGCGCCGTTGGGGCCCAGGAGCCCGTAGACCGTGCCTGCCTCGACGGACAGGTCGATGCCGCCCAGCACCTCGTTGTCGCCGTAAGCCTTCCGCAGACCCGCCGCGGAGATTGCGATATCCATCAGACTCCTCATCATCGGCCGGTACGCCGGTCCGGTCCGCCTCGCTCAGCCGAGCCGGACCGGCAGTGACTCCAGCCCCCGGGTCAGGTTCACCTCGCGGCGCAACTCCGTCGGCGCCACGGCCAGTTCGATCCGCGCGAAGCGGTCGAGCAGCGCGCCGACGGCGATCTCGGTCTGCAGACGTGCCAGGGGCGCGCCCATGCAGTGGTGGATGCCGTGGCCGAACGCCAGATGTCCGCCGGCCTCCCGGCGGATGTCGAACCGCTCGGGGTCGGCGAAGCGCTCGGGGTCGTGATTGGCCGCGCCGAGCGAGACGATGACGAACTCGTCGGCCGGGACGCGTACGCCGCCGATCTCCACCGGTTCCGAGGTCACCGAGAGCGTGCTCAGGTGCAGCGAGTTGTCATAGCGGCAGCACTCCTCGATCGCGCCCCGCAGGAGGGACCGGTCCGCGCGCAGGGCGGCGAGCTGGTCCGGGTGGCGCAGCAGGGCGAGCACACCGTTGCCGATCAGATGCGCGGTCGTCTCGTACCCGGCCACCAGCAGTTGGAAGACCATCGACACCAGCTCGTTCTCGCTGAGCCGGTCCTCGTTGTCGCGCGCCTGGATCAGCCCGCTGATCAAGTCGTCGGCGGGGGCGGCCCGTTTGGTGGCGATCAGCCCGGTGAGGTAGTCCGCCATCTGTTCGGCGATCCGGTGCATCTCCTGCGGTTGGGCGGCCACGGTCAGCGCGTTGGACCACGCCCCGAAGGCCGCCTGGTCCCCCTCGGGAACCCCGATCATCTCGGAGATGACGGTGAGCGGCAGCGGGAAGGTGAACGCCTTCAGCAGATCCACCTCGCCCTGCCCGGCGATGTCGTCGAGCAGCCGGCCGACCGTGCGCTCGATGCGCGGGCGTAGCGCCTGGATCTGCCGCACGGTGAACGCCTTGGCGACCAGCTTGCGCAGCCGGGTGTGGTGCGGCGGGTCCATGCCCAGCATGTGCTCCACCAGCATCCGCTGCCCGGGCGACTTCTCGGCGGGCTGCTCGACCGGGTCCACGCCCGCGTGCCTGGCGGCCAGTCGCGCACAGCGCTCCGGGTCCTTGTGCAGCTTCGGCTCGGTCAGCGCGGCGCGCGCCGCCTCATGGCGGAGCACCAGCCACATCGGGGCCCCGCCGAGCACGACCCGGGCCACCGGGGTCCGTTCGCGCAGCCGGGCGTACACCGGGTACGGGTCGCGGATGAAGTCCTCACCCAGCACCTCCGGCGCCTGCATGGTGTCCTCGGCCATGTGTCGGATCCTCTCGGTGGGGTGAACGACGTCTCCGACCCGTTGATAGCAGGCTTTTCCGCCCTTCCCCGGCGCACTTCGAGGACTTCTATCCGGCTCCCGCGGCGCGTGTACCGTGGCTGTCGAAAGCCGCACGGCACTCATGCCGAAGGGGTGCCCGCCGCACGATGGACGGCCGCCGGTTCGGGGAGGGCGGCCGGCGCGGAGCGCTCATCGAGCGTTCAAATGAAGAGAATCGAATAAGCCGTTGCCAGGCTCCGCCAACCACCTTCTCGATCATCGCCGACCGCCCGAAAAGAGGCGATTGACGCGGCCGGCCGGCCTTCTCGGCGGTACGCCCCCCACCGCCTTCCACCTGAATTCCGAACCCGCGCCTTTTCCGCTATAGAAGAATTCTTGGCGGCCCATGGCACCGCTCCCCGGTGCCGGTACCGTGCGATTCCACGAGTTGCACACACATGTGTGGCGAGGCAATCGTCGGATGGGGAGCATCGTGACCGCGCATGACGTCGAGTACATCGAGATCTACACCAGCGATCAGCGGAAAACCACGGACTATTTCGTGTCCGGCATGGGTTTTCGGGAAGAGGCCCAGTGCCGGACCGATGCGCTGGAATCGATCCTGCTCCGCCAGAAGGACATCCAGCTCGTCATCACCTCGGGACCGCATACGGCCGACTTCCTGGCCGAGCACGGTGACGGCATCGCCGATATCGCTTTCGCCTGCGAGGACCCCCTCGCGGCCCGGAAGGCCGCCCTGGCCGCCGGTGCCGGCGATCTGACCTCGGGCAACCCGGCCGGCCCCGCCGTCTCCGGCTTCGGCGCCGTCCGCCACACCCTCCTCCAGCGCTCCGCCGACCAGCCGCACGGGCTGCCCCCGGGCCGGGACTGGGTCATGTCGCCGAAGGGTGCCCCCCGGGCCGGCACCGCCACCGAGCTGCGGCTGCTCGACCACATCGCGGTCTGTCTCGACGCCGGCACCCTGCACGACACGGTCCGGTACTACATCGACGGATTCGGCTTCGAGGAGTACTCCAGCGAATACGTCGCCGTGGGCGAGCAGGCCATGGACTCCATCGTGGTGCGCAGCCCCTCGTCCGGGATCACCTTCACCATCATCGAGCCCGACAGCACCAAGAAGCCGGGCCAGATCGACGAATTCCTGGAGCGGAACGGCGGCCCGGGGGTGCAGCACCTGGCGTTCCTCGTGGACGAGATCATCCCGGCCGTCCTGGAGTTCGAGACCCGGGGCATCGAGTTCCTGCAGACCCCCGGCACCTACTACGACGCCCTCGCCGAGCGGATCGACAACCTCGACGAGGCGATCGCCGATCTGCGCAAGACCAATGTGCTGGCCGACCGCGACGAGTGGGGCTATCTGCTGCAGCTCTTCACCCGCTCGCCCTTCGAGCGGCGCACCCTGTTCTTCGAACTCATCCAGCGCCACGGGGCCCAGGGCTTCGGAAGCTCCAACATCCGCGCGCTGTACGAGGCCGTCGAGCGCGCCCGGGCGGCCACCTCGTGACCGGCCGCACGGCCCCCTCCGGCGCCTCCCGGCCGCCGCTGTCCCTCCAGGAGTACGCCGAGCGGGCCCGCGGCCGACTCGGCCCGGCGGTCTGGGACTTCATCGAGGGCGGGGCCGGGGAGGAGCGGACGCTCGCCGCCAACCGGGCGGCGTTCGACCGCACCCGGCTGAGTCCCCGGGTCCTGACCGGGTCGGGTGAGTGCGACCCGTCCACCACGGTCCTGGGGCGGCGGTGGGGGGCGCCGGTGGCCGTGGCACCCATGGCCTACCACACGCTGACGCACCCGGACGGCGAGACGGCCACCGCGCGGGCCGCGGGCGCGGCCGGTCTCCCGCTCGTGGTGAGCACCTTCGCCGGGCGGACCTTCGCGGAGATCGCCGCGGCCGCCACCTCGCCCCTGTGGCTCCAGGTCTACTGCTTCCGCGACCGCGCCACGACCCGGCGGCTCATCGAGCACGCCGAGGCCGCGGGCTTCGAGGCCCTGGTTCTGACCGTCGACACCCCGCGGCTCGGCCGCCGGCTGCGCGACCTGCGCAACGACTTCCGGCTGCCGCCGCATATCGTGCCCGCCAACCTGCCCGCGGACGAGGCCGATTACTCGTCCCCGTCCGAGCACGGCCGCACCGGCCTCGACCCCTCGCTCGACTGGTCGGTCATCGCCTGGCTGCGCTCGGTCAGCCGACTGCCCGTCCTGGTCAAGGGCGTCATGACCGCCGAGGACGCCCGGCGCGCGATCGCCGCCGGCGTGGACGGCATCGTGGTCTCCAACCACGGCGGACGGCAGCTGGACGGGGCACCGGCCACCCTGGACGTGCTCGCCCCGATCGCCGCCGCCGTGGCCGGCCGCTGCGCCCTGCTCCTGGACGGCGGCGTCCGCCGCGGCCGGGACGTCCTCGCCGCCCTCGCCCTGGGGGCGGACGCGGTGCTGCTGGGCCGCCCCGTACTGCACGGACTGGCCGTGGCGGGCGAGGAGGGCGCGGCGGGCGTCCTGGACCTGGTCCTCGACGAGCTGTCCGAGGCCATGGCGCTGACCGGCACCGCCACCGTCGCCGACGCGGACGCCTCGCTGCTGGCGGTGCCGGCGGACACCTCCCGCACGGAGCACCCGCACGCCGGTGTGGCGGGCGCGTCCCTGCCGACCGCGCCCGAAAGCACCGCAACGGCCGGGCTGCGCAAGGAAGACCTGCACGCCAGCGTGTCCGATCCGGTGCTGGACACCATGAACTTCCTGAACGAGATCACCGGCCGCTACCCGGACGTGGTCTCCTTCGCTCCGGGGCGGCCGTACGAGGAGTTCTTCGACAAGGACGAGATCCTCGATCACATCCGCCGCTACCTCGACCACCTGGCCGCGGGCGGCGCCTCGGACGACGCCATCCGCACCGCGCTGTACCAGTACGGCCCGACCGCGGGCCAGATCCGCGGACTGATCTCCGACTCGCTCCGCGCCGACGAGGGCATCGACGCCCCGCCGGACGCGATCGTGGTGACGGTGGGCGCCCAGGAGGGGATGCTGCTGGCCCTGCGCGCGCTCTTCGCGGCCCCCGGCGACGTCCTGCTGGTCGCCAGCCCCTGCTACGTGGGCATCACCGGAGCCGCCAGTCTGCTGGGGGTGCCCGTGCATCCCGTCGAGGAGCGGGCCGACGGTCTTGACGTGGCCGATGTGGAGGCCGCCGTCCTCGCCGAGCGGGCCCGGGGCCGCCGCCCGCGCGCCTTCTACGTGGTGCCGGACCATTCGAACCCGTCGGGCAACACCATGTCCCGGCGCGCCCGCGAGGAGCTGCTGGAGCTCGCCGCCCGGCACGATCTGCTGATCCTCGAGGACAGCCCGTACCGGCTGGTCAGCCCCGGCGTCCAGCTGCCCACCCTGAAGTCGATGGACCACGCGCGGCGGGTGATCCACCTCGGGTCGTACGCGAAGTCGGTCTTCCCCAGCGCCCGCGTCGGATTCGTGGTCGCCGACCAGCCCGTGCGGGACGCGTCGGGGGCCGAGAGCCTGCTCGCCGACGAACTCGCCAAGGTCAAGAGCATGGTGACGGTGAACACCCCGGCGCTGAGCCAGGCGGCCGTCGCCGGTGCCCTGCTGGCCTGCGGCGGCCGGCTCACCGAACGCAACGCGGTGCCCGCCAAGCACTACGGCGAGGCGCTCCGCGTCACCCTGGAGCAACTGGACCGCCACTTCCCCGAAGACGTCCGCGACCGGCTCGGCATCGGCTGGAACCGGCCCAGCGGCGGCTTCTTCCTCACCGTCCGGGTGCCGTTCCCCGCCGACAACGCCGCGCTGCTGCGCTCGGCCGAGGACCACGGCGTCATCTGGACGCCCATGGCCTACTTCTACCCCGGCGCCGGCGGTGAACGGGCCATCCGGCTCTCCTTCAGCTATCTGAGCACCGCGGAGATCGAGGACGGCATCGCGCGGCTCGCCGCCTTCCTCCGGGCGGAGACCGAGCGCTCTGGAACCACCGGACCCACCCCGGGACGTGATACATGAGGACCGCCGTCGTCGTCGGAACCGGGCTGATCGGGACGTCCATCGCCCTCGCCCTGAGTCGCCGGGGCGTCCTGGTGTACCTGGACGACGCAGACACCACGGCCGCCAGGACCGCCGAGGCCCTGGGGGCGGGCTCGCTGGAGATGCCCGCCGGGCAGGCGGACCTCGCCGTCCTCGCGGTGCCGCCCGCGAGCATCGGCACCGTGCTCGCCCGCTGCCAGCGGGACGGGCTGGCACACACCTACACCGATGTGGCCAGCGTCAAGGTGCGGCCGCACGAGGAGGTCCGCGCGGCCGGCGGCGATCCGTCCCGCTACATCGGCGGACATCCGCTGGCCGGTGCCGAGCGCTCCGGTCCGCTCGCGGCCCGCGCCGACCTCTTCGAGGGCCGCCCCTGGGTGCTGACCCCCTCGCCCCTCACCGATCGCTCGGCGCTCAACCGGGGGCTGGAGCTGGTCTCGCTGTGCGGTGGCGTCCCCGTCCTGATGGACACCGACGCCCACGACCGCGCCGTCGCCCTGACCTCGCACGCCCCGCATCTGGTCGCCTCGATGATGGCGGCCCGGCTGGAGCACGCCGAGGCCGAGCACATCCGGGTGTCGGGACAGGGCCTGCGGGACGTCACCCGCATCGCGGCGGGCGAACCCGCCCTGTGGAGCGACATCCTGACCGCCAACGCCGACGCGGTGGCCGACGTCCTCGACGACTACGCCAAGGACCTGGACCGGCTGATCGCCGTCCTGCGGGCGCTGCCCGGCCCGGAGTCCGAGGCGCGCCGGCAGGCCGCCGCCGAGCTCCAGGAGTTGCTGCGGCGCGGCAACCGGGGCCACTCCCGCGTACCGCACAAACAGCGTTCGCAGCCCGCCGAGTACATGGCGATCCCGGTGGCCGTCCCGGACCAGCCCGGAGCGCTGGCCCGGCTGTTCTCCACCGTCGGCGAGGCCGGGGTCAACATCGAGGACGTGCGCATCGAGCACTCCCTCGACCAGCCGAGCGGCCTGGTCGAACTGCTCGTGGAGTCGACCTCCGTCGCGGGCGTACGGCGGGTGCTGGACGCCAACGGCTGGACCATGCGGGAGAAGCCACTGCTGGTGGGCGACGCCTGACGCTCCCGGACCGGCTCCGCCCAGGAGCCGGTCCGCGGACGATTGACGGCCGGTCGTGGCACATCCAGTGGAGCCGCTCAGTACATGTCGTGGGTGTTCGGCCGGCGTAGCGCCGTGTAGAGGGCGCGCAGCATGAGGATCGCGCTGACCGCGAGCATCTGATAGCCCAGCAGCGGGAACAGCTCCACCTCCGCGGTGACCCGGGGCCCGCGCCCGGTGCCGAACACCACCAGGACCACCCCCATCAGCCCCGTGCAGGCCGCCAGCAGCGTGACCGTCAACTGGTGGATCAGCCCGGAGACGAAGCGCCGCTCCCGCTCGTCGGCGAGCACCCGCACCCGGACCGTGAACCGCCCCTCCTCCAGCGACGCGCCGATCCGCTCCGCCCTCCGGGGCAGCCGCCGCAGCATCGGCAGCGCGGAGAGGAACTCATGGGTCGCGCTCCGCGCCAGGGACGAAAGACCGGACGCGAACCCGCCCTCCTCCTCGCCCCCCGTACCCGTGGCGCGGAACCGCAGCCGGTCGGTGAGGAGGTCCACGGCGATCGCCCGGGCCTCGTCGATCATGTTGAAGTCGGGGGTGACCCGGCCCAGGGTGCCCTCGATGGTCGCCAGGGCCCGGAAGACGGCGGCCACCTCCGGCGGCACGGCGAGACCGAACCGGGCGAGCAGCTGGAACAGCGCGGTGAACATCTCGGTGTCCGGCCGCGCCCCCACCCCCAGGTGCTGGGCCATGAACTGCCCCAGCTCACGCTCCAGCAGCAGCGAGTTGAGCACGAGGTCCTCGCTCCTGGTGGCCCTCGTGCCGAGCAGGGCCATCAGCGCGTCGTGCAGACCGGCCCGGTCGCCGCGGTCGACGGCCACCAGCATCTCCTGCAGGGCATGGCGTACCGACGGGTCGATACGGCCCACCGAGCCGAAGTCGAGCAGGCCGATCCGCCCGTCGTCGAGCAGCAGCACATTGCCCGGATGCGGATCGGCGTGGAACACCCCCGCCTTCAGGATCTGGTGGAGCATGGCGGCGAAGGCGGTCCGGGCGATCTGGCGGCGGTCCAGCCCCTCGCGGTCCGCGACGGCCGCCGCACGGTCGAAGGTGACCCCCTCCAGCCACTCCTGGACCAGCACCCTGGCCGTGGTGAACTCCTCGTACACCCGGGGCACCCGCACCAGGGCGTCCGGCTCGTACCCGCCGCAGGACGCCGCCACCACCGCGGCGTTGTTGGCCTCGATCCGGAAGTCCAGCTCCTCCCGCACCGAGGTGGAGAAGCCGTCGCCCAGATCCCGCAGCCCCATGGCGTGGGAGGACCGGGACCGCTGCTGGAGGCCGTGGGTGACCGCGACGACGATGTCCAGATCGCGCTCGACCATCTCGCGGATCCCCGGGCGCTGGACCTTGACCACGACCACCGGACCGCCGCTCAGCTTGGCGCGGTGGACCTGGGCGATGGAGGCGGCCGCGAGCGGGACCTGCTCGATCCACTCGAAGGCGTCCTCCACCGGCCTGCCCAGTTCCTCGCGCAGCAGCGCCGCCACCTCCCCCCACGGCGCGGGGGCCACATCGCTCTGCAGACGGCTGAGTTCGTCGATGAAGTGCGGGGGCAGCAGATCGCGCCGGGTGGACAGCAGCTGGCCCAGTTTGATGAAGGCACCGCCGCACTCCTCCAGCGCCAGCCGCAGCCCCCTGGCCATCCGCTCGCCGAACTCGCCGGGCCGCAGGGCCCGTTCGAGACTGCTCCGGCTGCGCAGCGGACGGCTCAGCCCATGGCGCATGAAGATCCCGCTGATCTGCGAATAGCGTCGGGTGCGCCGCAGTCGGCTGCGCATCGCGCGCCACAGCCGCATGGGCAGCGCCCAGCTGCCACGCGGCAGGAAGACCTCGGCCAGCACCAGGGTGGCCATCGCGGCGAGGACGGACACCCCGACCTGGACCCCGTACAGCACGCCCATGCTCTGCTGGTCGTGCACGGTCGGCTTGAAGACGAGCATCGCGCCCAGCCCGACCAGACCGGCGCCGAGGGCGCGCAGCGGGCCCACCCGGATGCCGAGCAGCCGGCCGGAGATCGCCGAGACGCCGTAGACGAAGACGCCCAGCGACGATACGGCGATCAGCACGATCAGCAGCCCGAAGGACAGGTCGTCGATGCCGGTGGCAGCCAGCCAGGTCATGGCACGTTCCCCCGATGTGCGATGAAGAGTGCGTCAACAGTAGTCCGGATCGTCCCTCTCGGACCGTGCTGTCCGCATGTCACGCAGCAACCTGCCAGAGACACACCACGGGGCCCGACGTCGCGTTGTCGGACCCCGTGGCATGGGAAGGGTGGGGCGGGCGTCAGCCCATCGCCTCGATCAGGCTCTTGGGCCGCATGTCGGTCCAGTTCTCGTTGATGTAGTCCAGGCACGCCTGGCGGTTGTCCTGGCCGTGGACGACGGTCCAGCCCGCGGGCACCTCCGCGAAGGCCGGCCACAGCGAGTGCTGCTGCTCGTCGTTGACCAGCACGTAGTAGCTGCCGTTCTCGTCCTCGAAGGGGTTGCTCATGACGTAATCGCCTCTCTGACGGGTCTCTCGGGTCTTTTTGAGTATGTCCGGTCAGCCGCAGCCACCGGCGTGGCCGGCGTCACCGGCGGGGACGAGCAGGGCGGGCTCGACCTCGCGGTCGTTCTCCCGCTGTTCCATGGCGGCGGTCCGGGTCTTGGCGCGGACGCTCGCGACAAAACCCGAGAGCCGGTCCAGCCCCCAGAACTTGTCGTGCCGGTGGATGAAGAACGGCACTCCGAACACTCCGTCGCGGTCCACCGCCCGCAGCGCCTCGATGCCCCGCCGGCGGATCTCCGGATCGTCCACCGCACCGGCCAACGCGTCGGGGTCGAGGCCGAGTTCATGGCCGATCGCGGCCATGGTGGCACGTTCGGAGATGTCGATGCCGTTCTCCCAGCGGGCCCGGTACACGGCGTCGATGAAGTCCCGCCCGCGGCCGGCGTCCTCGGCGACCAGATAGGCGAGATGGGAGACGTCCCAGTTGGGAGCGGTGTCGATCGGCCAGACCACCTGCAGACCACGCTCGGTGGTCGCCCGCTTGACGTCCTGCAGGATGTAGAAGTGCTTCTCCTTGGACATCGCGACATAGGGAAGGTGGATCCCGGCGTCGGCCAGCATGCGCTCGCTCACCTCGTCCGGCTCCCAGTACGGGCGCCATTCGATCGCGTCCGCCACATCGGGTGCGTTCTCGGTGAGTTCACGGTAGGCGAGCCAGGAATAGGGGCTGCGGAGTGAGAAGTACCAGCGCGGTGGCTTGACGGCCAACGAAACCTCCTGGGTTCGGGGCGATGCTAGATGGTGATGCCGCCGTCGATCCGGACGACGGAGCCCGTGACATAGGCCGCACGGTCCGAGACGAGGTACGAGACGAGGTCGGCGACCTCATCGGCCCGCCCCAGCCGCCCGAGCGGCACCGACTCCAGCGCCTTGTCCTTCACCTGGCCGGTGAGCACGGAGGTCATGTCGGTGTCGATGAACCCCGGGGCGACGACATTGGCGCGGATTCCGTACCGCCCGGCCTCCTTGGCCAGGGCCCGGGAGAACCCGATGATGCCGGCCTTGGAGGCCGAGTAGTTGGACTGGGTGGCGTTGCCGTACACGCCCGCGACCGAGGAGATGTTGACGATCACCCCGCTCTTCCGCTTCATCATGCCGAACACCACGGAGCGGCAGACGTGGTAGACCCCGTCGAGGTTGACGTCCAGCACGTCATGCCATTCGTCGTCCTTCATCAGCAGCAGGGGGTTGTCACGGGTGATACCGGCGGCGGTCACGGCCACGTCGATCGGGCCGAGCGTCTGCTCGGTCTCCGCGACCAGCGCGCGCACCGCCTCCGCGTCACGGACGTCGGCCTTGCGGCTGAGCACCCGGGCCCCGGTCTGGGTGACCTCCTTCTCCAGCTCCAGGGCGGCCGCCTCGTTCGACTGGTAGCAGAAGGCGACATCGAAGCCGTCCCGCGCCAGACGCTCCACCGTGGCCCGGCCGATTCCCCGTGAACCGCCGGTGACCAGCGCCACCCGGGATGCGTTCTCTGCCATTGGTTCTCCAAAGCGATTCGGCCGGCCGCATGGGGCCGGAGGTCTGTTGCCAGGGGTCAGACGAGGGCACTGGGCCGCAGCTCCCCCGCCGGGCGGAAGGCCAGCACCGCGAGGCCGACCGTCACGGCGAGCTCACCGGCCACCGTGGAACCGCCCTCCATGATCACGGTGTCGTCCACCACCCGGGTGATGGACGCCCGGTGTTCCAGTACGTCCCCCGGCAGCACCGGCCGGTGGTACTCGACCCCGGACACGCTTCCGAAGAGCATGACCCGGCCCTCGAGCACATCGGGATCCGGCGACTCCCAGGTGGCCAGCAGCCCGGCCGACTGGCACCAGGACTCCAGCAGCAGCACCCGCGGATAGGCGTAGGCCTCCGCCGCCGCGTCCGGCCCGAGCCCCTGGTACCAGGGCTCATTGCAGGTCACGGCCTTGACGGCGGTCACCCGCTGCCCGGGGACCAGGTCGGTCACCCGGTCCAGCAGCAGCATCGGAAACCGGTGCGGCAGCACCTTCCGGATCTCCAACTGACCGATCATCACGCCTCCTCGGCCGTGAACCGCAGTCTGACCTGGGCGGCGGCACCGCGCCCGGTGGCCACCTTGGCGGCGCACTTCCACGTCCCGGACCCACCGGTCCACACCAGCTCCATCTCCAGCCGGTCGCCGGGGAAGACCGGGCTGAGGAACCGGGCGCTCTCCACCGCCACCAGCTCCAGACCGGCCGAGCCCGGCGGAGGGGTCCGCAGACCGCTGAGGTGTACGCACTCGATCACGCAGACCCCGGGGAAGATGGGGAAGCCCGGGTAGTGCCCGGGGAAGACCGCCTCGTCCTCGCCCACCGTGACGGCCGTCGTCGCACGCACCCTGCCCCGGTCGTCGGCGACGGCCGGACGGACGACCTCCACCCGCGCGGCGACCGGGCTGCTCGGCCGGGTGTCCGTCGTTCCGGCAGTCCCGGTCATCGCGGCCCGGCCAGACGCAGCAGGGCGCAGCCGACCGCGCCGTCACGGTCCACGGAGGTCACCAGCGCCACCCGGCCGGCGGCCTCGGGGGTGGCTTTGGCGTGCACCAGCACCCCGGCGATCTGGAACGCCGCCGCCGCGGCCCCGGTGTCCCCGATCAGCGCGGCCTGGGTGAGGTGGACGGGGTCCGCTCCCCCGGCGGCCTCGGCCACGGCGGCCCGCTCCTGCTCCCCGGACGGGCCGGGCGCCTCACTGGTGGAGACCGCCCAGATCTCCTCCGGGCGCACCCGCGCGCGGCTCAGGGCCCGGCGCAGACAGGCCGCCAGCGCGGGGCGGACCCCGCCGTCCAGGGCGATGCCCATCTCCACCGCGAGGACCTCCGCCAGCACCGGCTGCTCGGTGTCGTCCCGCGCGTCGGGGCCGCGCTGCTCCACCAGCAGCAGTCCGCAGCCCTCACCGGGCAGCCGCGCGGTCCCCTCGGTGCCCGGCCGGTGGGCGTGCCTCTCCAGCCAGGAGCGGGCGTGCGAGAACTCCTCGACCGCACCGCACAGCACGGTCCTGGCCCGGCCGAAGGTGAGCAGCCGGCGCGCGTAGTTGAGGGCGTAAAGACCCGCCGCGTGGCCGCCGGCGATCGTGGTGTTCGGCCCCTTGAGCTGGTGCCAGATCGCGCTCTGTCCCGCGGCGCAGTTCATGACGGCGTTGGGAAAGCGCGCCGGATCCACAAGATACGGCTTCTCTCCCGTGAACGAGTCCCGGGTGAAGTCCATTTGGCTCTGCACGCTGCCGGTGGTGGTGCCCAGGACCAGGGCGGCGTCCTCGCCGGTGGCCACCCACCGGTTGCGCGGCGCGTCGTCGAGCAGCCGGGCGACCGTGGTGACCGCGAGGCCGGTCACCCGGTCCATCGAGCGGACCCCCTTCTTCCCGAGCACCGTGCGCAGGTCGAAGTCGGGCACCAGACAGGCGCGGTCCCCGGCCGCCTGCCACCGCTCGTCGTCGAGCGGGGCCGCCGCGGGCCGGCGTTCCCTGATCCCCTCGGCGAAGGCCGCGCGGCCTATCCCGAAGGGCGATACCGCGGACCAGGCGGTGATGACCGGTCGATTCGCAAGAGCTGTGCCGCCACTCATGTCTGCTCCGTCGCCGTCGTCGGTCAGGACTCGCCGCGCAGCGCCTTGGAGACGCGCTCGTCGAAGGTGATCAGGTTCCAGTCCCGCCGGTTCTCGATCAGGGCGTAGCCATGGGTGACCTTGCCGGTCGCGGTCGGCACCAGATGGCCGTCGCGCACCACGTAGCAGTCCATGCGGGAGGTGTAGGTGAAGTCCTTGAAGACGTTCTCGACGGTGTAGACCGTGTAGAGGTCCTCCTCCATCAGCGCCTCGTCCAGGATCTGGATCCGGGAGTGCGGGCAGGCGGGGATCCACCGGCGCTCGTCCAGCAGGGTCTTCACCGAGATGCCCCGGTCGGCGAGGAAGAGGTCCACGACCTCCTCCATCTGCCGCAGATAGCTGGACATCTGGAGCCGCTCGGAGAAGTGGCAGTACGGGTAGGGGATCCGCCACTTCCAGCCGAACGCGTTCTTCCCCGAGGTCAGCAGGTCGAGCACCGGGTCGGGGCCGGAGGTGCCGCGGCCGGCCGACAGCGAGGTGGTGACGGCCGTGAGGTCGGCGCCGGTCAGCTCCGGCGGCTCGGGGGCGACGGCGCCGGGGGTGCTCAGCCGGCCGGTGACGAACCGGGCGAGCTCGGCGGGCGGTTCACCGGCCGCCTCGACATAGCTGTCCGAGCGCAGCACCACCTTGGCGTTGGCGCCCACCACCTTGGTGTCCGCGCCGTCCCGGTCGGCGTGCAGGGACACCGTGAAGGAGATGAAGGAGTCGTCGTCCCCGGCCGTCGGCACCACCCGCGCCTGGACCGTCTCGTCCATGTAGAGGGCGTGCAGGATCCGGGTGTCGAGGTCGACGATGTCCACACCGAGGCCATGCTCGGCATACAGCGCCCGCGCCGGGAGGTCCGCATCGGCGAAGTGGTAGAGGATGGCCTCCTCGACCAGGTAGTTGATGTGCTTGAACCCGATCCAGGTGCAGACGTTGGAGCCCTCGTACCGGGTGCGCAGCGACGCGGTCGTCTCGCTGGTGAGCAGCCTCTTGACGGCGCCTTCGGCCACTGTGGTCATCGATCGTGCTCCCATGGGAATCCGGGGCCGGGACCGCCGTGCGGACGGACGGCCGAACATGTGCTGACGAAGCGGTCGAGCAGGGTGGCGAACTGCCGCGCCCGCTCGATCATCAGAAAGTGCCCGCAGCCGGGCAGCAGTCGGAACTCGGCGTCGGGGAGGCCGTCCGCGAGCGCGCGGCCCTCGGTCGGCGGCGCGGCGAAGTCGTCCTCACCGGCGAGGACGAGGCACGGCACGGTGAACCGTCCCAGGCGCAGGGCGGGGGTGCGCAGATAGATCTCGAAGAACCGCATCCAGCCGTAGGGGCCGACCCAGTCCCGGATGCGCTCGGCGAGGTGGCGGCGGGTGGCCCCGGGGACCCGATCCCCGGCGTGCACCCGGATGCCCTCGGCGATCAGCGGGGCCATGGTGTCCACGGAGTACGCCAGGCTCGCCCAGTCGAACTCCTCGGCCGTGCGCCGGTAGAACGGGGCCACCAGCACCATGCCCTCGACGCCGAACTCGGTGAACGGGTCCAGGCCCTCCTCGATCCGGCGGCCCAGGAACTCCATCAGGACGTTCGCGCCCATGGAGTGGGCGACCACCACACCGGCGCCGCCCGGCACCGCGCGCAGGGCGTCGCCCAGATACGGCACCAGATCGCCCCGGGCGCTCCACCCGGCGACGCTCCGGCCCCGCCAGGGCAGGTCGGCGGCCCACATCTCGGGTCCGCCGGCCCGCCGGCCCTGCTCGACACAGGCGTCCCACACCGTGCTGCTGTTGGACAGTCCGTGCAGGAAGAGCACCCGGCCCCGCCCGGGGTCGCCCGGGGCGCGCCGGGTCACCACCACGGGGCTCTCCTTGTCGCCCCGCGCGGATGCCACGGCGGGCCCGCCGTCCTCCTGTGCGAGCCCCCGCACGAGGCGGTCACCGGCCGACATCAGGCCGCTGCCCGCCCGCGCAGCGCGATGCCCGCGCTGGCGTCGTCGGCGTCGGTGCCCGCCGTGGCGTACACCGGACCGGCGCCGCCCCGGGCGAACCAGCCGACGGCCGCGGCGCACTGGAGCACTCCCAGCGCACCCGAGCCCAGGCCGAAGACCTCGCCCAGATCGTGCCGGGGCACGCCCTCCAGCAGGGTGTCCGGCACGGCGGCCGCCCGCTGTTCGGGCAGTTGCCACAGGGCCGGCCGGTCACCGGTCGTCCCCGCCAGCCGCTCCAGACAGCGGTCCAGTCCGGCGCCCCGGACGTACGCACCGAGAACGGCCGGCGCGCTCGCTCCCCGTTCGGCGGCCGACTCCCCGCTCTCCACCACCAGCGCCGCCGCCCCGTCGATGGTCCGCGCGCCGCCGGTGAAGGCGCGCACGGACGCGTTGTCGGGTTCGACGCCGAGCACCAGCGCCCGGGAGGCCCGGCCGCCGCGGATCAGCGCGGCCGCCCAGTGGACGGCGTCCAGCCCGGAGGTGGCGCCGTTGCACAGCATCAGGTTGGGGCCGCGCAGCCCGAAGCGGATGGCGACGGAGGAGGCGATGACATTGCTCGAGGCGTTCGGCAGATCCATGGCGCTGCCCGCCGCCGCCGTGCGCTCGGCGATGGTGTCGATCGCCCGGCAGATGGTGTCCAGATTGCCGTAGTTGGAGCTCGCGACCACCGCGACGCTTCCGCCCGGGACGCGCAGGCCCCGGTCGTCCAGCAGACCGGCGTCGCGCAGGGCCGCGTCGGCCGCGCAGTAGGCGAGTTGGGTGGCCCGGTCCTTGTACCGCAGGCCCTTCCGGCCGACCAGGTCCTTCGGCTCGACCGGCGGGGCCTGCGCCGCCGGCGCCATCAGCTCCGGTGCCGACCTCGCGCGGGGCAGCACCACGCCGACCCCGCTCACCACCACCGTCATCGGGCCGCCTCCAGGATCGCGACGGCGTTGATGCCGCCGAAACCGAACGCGTTCAACTGCGCCACGGTCAGCGGCCGGTGGGCCGCCTCTCCGGTGACGAAGCGGAATCCGGCCGCCTCGTCCACCGGGTTGTCCAGGCCCACGGTCGGCGGCACCCGCCCCTCGGCGAGGCAGCGCAGGGTGACCACCAGGTTGAGCAGCCCGGAGGCGCCCGAGGTGTGCCCGGTCATCGACTTGGTGGCGGTCACCAGGGGCTTGTCCCGGTCCGGGCCGAAGACGTCCGCGAGCGCGGTCGCCTCCGCCTCGTCGTTGAGCAGCGTCCCGGTGCCGTGCACCATCAGCAGGTCGATGTCCGCTGGCTTCACCCCGCCCCGGGTGTGCGCCTCCCTGATCGCCTCGGCGATACCGGCCGGGTCCGGCGCCGTCACATGGAAGGCGTCGCAGTTGACCGCCACGTCCCGGACCAGGCCGTGCACCGGACGTCCGCCGGGGACCCGGCTGAGCACGACCGCCGCCGCGCCCTCGCCCATCAGGACGCCGTCCCGGTCCCGGTCGAACGGCCGCACCCGGGTCGGGGGCACCGGCTGCACCCGCTCCAGCAGGCCGTACATGGTCTCGGTGAGCACATCGACCCCGGCCACGACCACCGTGTCCGCCCCCTGCGCCAGCAGGTCCACGCCCAGCGCCAGGGCGTACAGCCCGGCCGAGCAGGCGTTGGACAGGGTGTGGGTGTCATCGGCCCGGAACGTCTCGCGCAGCGCGGTGCCGAAGTGGAGCTCCCCGGCGGGGAAGTCGGCGCCCTGGGTGCGCCACAGCTCCACCGAGCGCAGCTCCCGCAGACCGGTGCCGACCAGGACCGGCACCCCGCTCAGATCGCTCTCGTCGAGGCCCGCGTCGCGGACCGCCTGGCCGACCGCGTCCAGCAGCAGCCCGGTCGCCCGCCGGGTGACGTCCACCCCGGGTGCGGGGCGGTTGTCCACCTCGTACGCGTGGCGGGCCGTGTGCAACGCGTGGTCGAAGCCGCGCAGCTCGGCCACTGCGGACCGGCCCGCGCACAGGTTGCCGAAGAGCTCGTCGACATCGCCGCCCAGCCCGGCCACGGCCCCCATTCCGGTCACCGCCCAGCTCATGCCGGCACCCCGTCGTACCGGCCGAGCAGCACCACCGCGTTGTTGCCGCCGAAGGCCAGGCCGTTGTTCTGCACGACCTTCAGCTCCGCCTCGATCGCCACATTGGGCACGCAGTCCACATCGCACTCGGGGTCGGTGGTGGTGTGGTTGATGGTCGGCGGAATGAACTTCTCGGTGATCGCCAGGGCGCAGCCGATGGCCGACAGCGCGCTGGCGGCGCCCATGGTGTGGCCGATCATCGACTTCATCGAGATGGTCCTGGGGGGCCGGGCGCCGAAGACCTCACGGATGGCACGTGCCTCGGTGACGTCGTTGGCCTTGGTGCCGGTGCCGTGGGCGGAGATGAGGTCCACCTGGTCGGCCTTGACCCCGGCGTTCTCCAGGGCGAGCTGCATGCACCGGCCGACGCTGTCCTGGTTCGGCGCCACCTGGTGGTAGGCGTCGCAGTTCAGGCCGTACCCGAGCACCTCGGCGTAGATCCGGGCGCCACGTGCCAGCGCGGACTCCAGGCTCTCCAGGACCAGCACCCCGGCACCCTCACCGGTGAGGATGCCCTTGCGGTCGACGTCGAACGGCCGGCACCGGTCCGGCGCGATGGTGCCCAGCCGGTAGAAACCGGAGAACGTCTTGCGGCACATCGCGTCGGCGCCACCGCACAGCGCGTACTCCGCGTCCCCGGAGCGAACCGCGTCATAGCCGTAGCCCAGGGCGTAGTTGCCGGCCGCACAGGCGGTCGGAATCGTGACCGCCTCCACATCGGACAGCTGCAACTCCTGTGCGATGGCCGCCGACAGGCGGCCGGCCGGAACGCGGCGGGCGAGGTCGGCCGGCATGTGCTCGGGACCGTGGGCGATCTCGGCCTCGACCAGGTGGTCCAGATCCCTCGATTCGCCGTCGGTGGTACCGATGGAGATCAGACCCGGCAGCGACCGCCAGTCCGCGATGGACACCCCCGCGTCCTCGATCGCCATCCGGGCCGCGGCGACCGAGTACTGCGTCGCCCGGCCGAGGTGCTCGACCGCGAGGTGGCGTATCCACCGCTCGGGGTCGAAGTCCTCCACCTCACAGCCGTTCGCGTGGTCGAAGCCCTCGACGTCGAACACCGTGATCGGCTTGGCCCCGCTGCTTCCGGCGCGTAGTCCCCGCAGGAACTCCTCGACGCCCATACCGATACTGGAGACCACACCGAGACCGGTGATCACCACTCTTCGCGGGCTCGTATGCCCCGACTCCGCCATCCCGACCCCTTAAGTCCGCTGTTCCGGCCGTGCCGCGATTACGAAAACGCCGCTTTACCAGCCGGCGGACTCGGCGACTACCTCGTAGACGCCCTTGAGGTGCACCATCCGGGGCAGTTCCGACTGGTCGATGGTGACGTGGAATTCCTTCTCGAGATTCGCGAGAATTTCGATGGAACGCAGCGAGTCAGCCGAGTGGTCCTCCTTGAAGAGGCTGGTCTCGGTAACCTCGTCCTCTTCGATCTCCAGAACGTCGCAGACGATCTCCTTGATCTTCTGCACCCGCTCCTCGTGCACCGAACTCATGATGGATCCCCCACTTTCGAACAAGGCCGACCCAACAGGCCGTTTCCATTTCGGACTCGGATCTTTCTATGGCACCCCGCCATACCGCGCAATGCCCACTGCATAAAGCTGCCACATCCCGGTCGGCAGACCTGCTCGCTACCCGGATTCCCGCTCATCGGCGGTTATTTATCGGCGCTTCCTCCAGAACTATCCGGGCGGCCGGTACCGCGCAACAGCCGGTACAGGAAGCTGCCAGCGAATCGTTCTCGTCCGCCGCCGTCCCCTGATCAGGGGCTCGGTTCCGTGGCAGATTCGCACGGTGCGTCCGAGCCCCTGATCTCCTCCCGGCGGCATGCCGCGGCGGGTGCGCGGAGCACCGCGGGCGCGCCGAAGGGAGGCACCGGCGGTCGTTCGGGGGATGACCACCGCCGGAGTCGGATCTGCCGCCGGCCACGTCCCGGGCACGGGGTGTTCCGCCGACTGACCGGTTTTCTATCCGAGCCCGTTGATCTTCCACAATGGCGCTAACAGGAAGGTGCCAGCGCACGGCCCGCCCGCGCCGCACGCCGGCGGGACACCATGGCACCATCGAACGGTGATCGAGCTCGGCTACTCCCTCTCCAACCGCTTCCCGGACCCGCCGCAGACGGACTACCGGGGCGCACCCGTCCAGGCCCTGCGCCACGACCTGTTCTGCGGCGATGTCCACCTCGTGGACACCGCGACCGGCCGTGAACTGTCCACCGCCTGGGGATGGGTGCCGGTGCTGGACTTCGCCTGGGCGCTGTGCGACATCGTCGAACTGCTCGACCGTGATCCGCGCGGCAGCCGCTCCGCCACCCCCGTCCACGCGGAACTGGACTTCACCGAATCCACCGACCGGATGCGCTTCGAGCGCCGCTTCGGATGGGTGGACATCGCCGCCGACTGGGCACCTGCCACCGAGCCACCGCTGAATTTCTCCCATGCCGCACTGCGCCGCGAGGCCCGGGACTTCCTGCACGATCTGATCGCGGATCTGACGGATCTGCACGACGGTCTCGCGGACAACCCCGCCATCTGGAATCTGCAGGCCCGTTTCCCCCGCGTCCAGCCGGACGCCGTACGGCCCCCCGGCCCGTCTATCACCGACCTATAGCGACGGACCTCCGCAGGAATAGGACGGCCATAGGCGGGCATTCCATGCTGGTCCCGCGGACATGAATGCCGGTCCGCATGAACCAGGGAGGTGCAGTGGAAAACGTATCGACCACTGAGATTCCGGCCGGAGCGGAACTCGATTTCACGGCCTGGCTGCAGCACCTGGAACGCCGGGACCTGAGCGATCCGGCGGAGTACGCCGCGGTCGTCAGGGAGCTGGCGCTCGACCCGCACCGCACGGAGTACGCCGAGTACATCGGGCCCCGGCAGTCGCTGATGAGCGACGCCGGCGCCCGCTGGGCCAGCCTGGTGGCCATGCTCATCAACGCCGTCCACAGCACCATGGCGGACACGCCCTGAGGCGTCTCCCCCGCCGGATCCGGCCACGCACATCGGCCGGGCCCGGCGACGGCCAGGACCGCCCGGGACAGCCGGAGGCAGCCGGGGTTCACCCACGGGGGCTCGTTCGGCCCCGGTCCCGGGGCGGCCGGATCAGCCCGTACCGTCCGGCGGTGGCTGCGGCCCCGGTCCGCTGCCCCGCCGCTCACGGGCGAACAGCCACACCAAGGGGCGGTACCGGTACCGCAGTTGATCCCCGTCGGCGATGACGTCCAGCAGACGGACCTCCGAGATCGACTCCAGCACCTCCTCGGTCCGCCCCTCCGGCCACCGCAGCTCCACGGCCGCCTGACGCGCCGTGAACGCCGAGCCCTCGTCCCGGTGCGCCAGCACCCGGAACGCGTACCGGGCCGTCGGCGCCAGCCGGGCGTGACAGCGGCTCAGGGTCGCCCGCACATCGAGGCTGCCCACGGACAGCTCGCCCAGCCGCCGGTCCACGGGCGCCAGCCGGTCCGCCAGATGCGCCAGCCGCCACTGCGGATAGGCCGCCAGCCGCGCCGCGCAGATCCGCAGCGCCAGCGGAAGCCCGTCACACCGCGCCACGATCCGATCGGCCGCGTCCGGCTCCGCCGCCACCCTTCCGGGCCCGGCGAGCGCCGCCAGCAGCCGCCGCCCCTCCGCGGCGTCCAGCGGATCGAGCCGCACCAGACGCACCCCCTCCACCGAGGTGAGCGAGGAGTGACCGGTGATCAGCGTGCGGCAGCCGTCGCCGTTCACCAGCAGCGGGCGCACCTGCCGGTCCTCGACCGCGTTGTCCAGCACCACCAGCGCCCGGCGGCCGGCCAGCCGGCTGCGGTACAGCTGCGCCCGTTCGTCCAGGGCGACGGGCAGATCGTGAGGGCCGACGCCGAGCGCCCGCAGGAACCAGCCGAGCACATCCAGCGGATCCTTGGGCCCGCCGTCCTCCCCCCGCAGATCGGCGTACAGCTGCCCGTGCGGGAAGTCCTCACGGCACCGGTGCGCGGCGTGCACCGCCAACGCCGAGGTGCCCGTCCCCGGAGCGCCGGTCAGCACCGTCGCCCCGCCGCGCCCGGGAGCCCGCAGCCCGTCCAGAACCACCGCGAGCTGCTCGGCGCGCCCGCTCAGATCGGCGATGTCGGTCGGCAGCATGGCGGGCACCAGACCGGCCCAGATGTCCCCGGCCAGCGGCCCGGGACCGGGGCCGCCCGCCCGCCCCGCCTTGTGCAGCCGCACCCGGACCGGCTCCGGGGCGGCGGGCCCGGGCAGATCGCCGCGCAGCACCCCGTGGTGGACGTGGCGCAGCCCGGCGCCGGGGTCCATCCCGAGCTCGTCGCGCAGCACCC
Organism: Streptomyces sp. 5-10; assembly: GCF_014712245.1. Taxonomy (NCBI): domain Bacteria; kingdom Bacillati; phylum Actinomycetota; class Actinomycetes; order Kitasatosporales; family Streptomycetaceae; genus Streptomyces; species Streptomyces sp. 5-10. Next base: position 10,133 of record NZ_JACVYG010000054.1, on the reverse strand, counting down.
GCCGTCCGCGCTCGTAGACCGCCAGCGCGTCCGCCCGCCGGTCACACCGGTACAGGGCGGTCATCAACTGGCCGCGCAGCGCCTCCCGGAGCGGATGCTCGGCCACCAGCCGGGTCAGTTCGGGTATGGACCGGGCGTGCCGGCCCAGCGCCAGCTCCGCCTCGATACGGTGCTCCACCGCGCTGATCCGGGCCTCCTCCAGCCGCGGCAGCTCCGTCTCCTCCAGGAAGCCGGTCACATCCGACAGGGCGGGCCCCCGCCACAGCGCCAGGGCGGTGTGCAGCCGCTCGGCGGCGTCCGCGTACCGGCCGTCGGCGAGTTCACCGCGCCCCTGCTCGGCGAGGCGCTGGAACTCCTCCCAGTCGAACCGGGCCCCGCTGTGGTCCATGGTGTATCCCGGGCCCCGGCGGACCAGACGGAGCCAGGGGGCGCAGCGCTTGCGCAGCCGCGAGATATGGGTGTAGAGCTGCGCGGTCATCGTGACCGGCGGATTGCGTCCCCACAGCAGCTCGCTGAGCCGGTCGTCCGAGACCACCCGGCCGCCGGACAGCAGCAGCGCGGCCAGCACGGTCCGCTGTTTGGCGCCCTCGACGGGCAGCAGCCGCCCATCCACGCGCACCTCCACCGGCCCGAGGATTCCGAACTCCACCTGCAGCACAGCTGCCTCCCCACGGCCTCGGTGTCGTTCGGCCCGACCACCCCCGCCCTCGTCCCGTCCCGCCCGCCGTCCACGAGGCGTCAGCAACCTGACAACTCGGCGATCCGCACCGCCGCGTCGATCGCCTCACAGCCGAGCTGATGCCCCGGATTGCGGCTCACCCGGCTGATCGGCCCGGAGAGCGACAGCGCCGCGACCACCCGCCCGTCCGGGGAGCGCACCGGCGCCGACACGGTCGCCGTGTCGGGCTCCCAGCCCCCGACGCTCTGGGCCCAGCCCCGCCGCCGTACGCCGGAGAGCATGGCCGCGGTGAACCGGGCCCCGCGCAGCGCCTCGTACAGCACCTCGGGCTCCTCCCACGCCAGCAGCACCTGGGCCACCGCCCCGGACTTCATGGGAAACGCGGTGCCCACCGGCATCGGCTCACCGCCCAGCACCTCGGAGGAGGCCACGCAGATCCGCATCCGGCCGCGGCGCCGGTGGAGCCGGGCGCTCGTCCCGGTCCGGGCGCTCACCTGCGCCAGCACCGGGCCCGCCTGGGCCTTCAGCCGGTCCTGGCGCGCCTCGACGACCATGTCGCCCAGCCGGGGGCCGAGGGCGAAGCGCCCCTGCCCGTCACGGGCGACCAGCCTCAGCCGTTCCAGGGCCACCACCAGCCGGTGCACGGTGGGCCGTTTCAGACCGGTGTCGGAGACCAGCCGGGCCAGCGTGGCGGGGCCGCCCTCCAACACGCCCAGCAGCAGCGACGCCTTGTCGAGCACGCCCACTCCGCTCATCAGCGGCGGTGAGGTCATCGTCGAGTGGGCCATGAGCTCAACCCAGATGCGCGGCAAGCGCGCGGACGACGGCGTCGCGCTGCTCCACCAGGTAGAAGTGGTTCCCCGGCAGCACCCGCAGTTCGAAGCCCGCCGGCGCCACCTCGCCCCAGGCGGCCATGTCCTCCGCGGTGATATGCGGGTCGCCGTCCCCGACATGGGCCACCACCGGGCAGCCGACCGGCACCGCGGTACGGGGGCCGTACGTCCCGACCGCCTTGAAGTCCGCCCGGAGCGCGGGCAGCACCACCTCGCGCAGATCCGGGTCGTCCAGCAGCTCGCCGTCGGTGCCGCCGAGCCCCCGCACCTCCTCCAGCAGCGCCTCGTCGCCGTCCAGATAGGTGGTCCGGGGCGTCAGCCTGTGCGGGGCCTTCCGGCTGGAGACGAAGAGCGCCTGGGGGCGGATGCCGTACCGGCTCTCCAGCCGCAGCGCGACCTCGTACCCCACGGACGCGCCCATGCTGTGGCCGAAGAGGGTCAACGGCACGTCCGCGAAGGGCAGCAGGGCCGCGGTCACCTCGTCCGCGAGGTCCTCGACGCGTTCGATGCCCGGCTCGGCGAGCCGCTCCTGCCGGCCCGGATAGCGCGTGGCGAGCACTTCCACGCCGTAGTCGAAGGCGGTCCCCCAGCCGTGGAAGAACCCGGCGGATCCCCCCGCGTGCGGCAGGCAGACCAGCCGCCTGCGCGGCGCCGCCTCGGTCCCGTATCTGCGGAACCACTTGCTGTCGATGCCGACGGCCATCTTCTCCACGCACCTCCTCGTCATCGTCGGCCGATCCCCCGTCGCCCTGGTGACCCGCCCGCATTCCTTGCGGCCAGTTCTAGCCGCGCCCCGATGCACCGGGCAACGGCCGGTCATGAAGCTGCCATGGGGCAGCTGAAAAGAATGCGATGGCTTGTCACCGTCACTGGGGATTACGGGACGGCCCTCAGCCGGGCGATTGCGAGATGAGCAGACCGAGTTCCGCGGCGCGCACCCCGGCCTGAAATCGTGAATTCGCCCCAAGTAATGCCATGATCTCCGCGACATATCTTCGGTAGGTGCGCACGGACATCGCGAGTTCCCGAGCAGCGACCTCGTCGGTCACCCCGGCCCGCAGCCGCTCGAGTATCTGCTGCGCGATATCCGCCCGCGTCTTGTCACCGAATTCGATGCGGTCGGAGACCTCGACCGCGTTGCGCCACACCCCGTCGAACAGCGCGACCAGCGGCTGGATGACACCGGGGGCGCGTACCACCGAGGCCCGGCGGCCGGCCACCGACGCGGCACACACCAGCGCGCGCTCACCGTCGGCGATCACGGCGACCAGCGCGGGGATGCGGGCCACCCGGGTCCGTACCCGCGGTTCGGCGGCATGGGCCGAGACGAACCGCCAGTCGAGCGTCGAGGGTGTGCACAGCAGCCGCACCCGGGAGACGTTCCGCGCCGTACCGGACAGCAGCGCGGTCAGGGCGCCGTGGACCGCCTCGGAGTACGCGGGCTCCGCGGCGAGCACCACATCGACGCGCCTGGTGGCACCCGTGACCAGCCGCGCCGCGGTCTCGACGGCGTCCTCATGGGCGTCGATGACGTCCACCATCGAGTCGCGGTGCAGCTGGTTGCGGCGTCTGTCCACCGTGGACGCCAGGAGCGCGCTGACTTCCAGCAGCTCCCGTTCGAATTCATCGGCGGCCTCGACCGGAACGAGGTCGACCTCTCGACGGCTGCTGCCCGAAGCGCTCTCGGGCATCCCGGATGGCACACCACTCACCCCCGCGTGAGTTCTTCATCGCGTATCAACCGCGGAACACCCACTGTGTCCGCCCATCAGCACGGCCCGCCCCGCACCGCGCCGCTCCACGGGTCAGTCGGCCGTCGACAGCAGGCCCAGCTCGACCGCCCGCACCCCCGCCTGGAACCGGGAACTGGCCCCCAACGCCCGCATGATCTCCGCGACATGGCGCCGGTAGGTGCGCAACGACACCTCGACCTCACGCGCCGCGACATCGTCGGTGTAGCCCTTGCAAAGCCGCTCCAGGATGCGCCGGGCGGACTCGGTACGCAGCCGCTCGCTGATCCAGCGGTGCTCCGCGAGGCGCACCGCGCCCGACCACGCACCGGCGAACAGCAGATCCAGGGCCCGGACGGACGCGGTGTCCTCGATGACCGACACCACGTCCCCGCCCCCGCGCTCCACACAGGACCGGACCATGGCCACGCTGCCGTCCACGATCAGCATCTCCATGACCGCGTCGACCACCTTGACCTGCGCGTTCACACCGCTTTCCACGGCGGCCCGGGTCGCGGGGTCGGCGAGCGCACCGGGAGTGCACAGCAGCCGCACCGGAATGCGCTTATGGCCCGGCCCGTTCAGCCGGCGCAGCGCCGACACCATGACCTCGGCCCGGTCGCCGCCGGCGGGGAGCGCGATGCTGATGCCGTGCCGGGCCCGGTCGACGAGCCCCTCCACGGCGTTCGCGACGGCCGCGTCATTCCCCTTCATCGTCACCACGGCGTGCGGGGCCATGGTGCGGCGGTGCAGATTCACCGTCGATTCGATCAATTTACGGGCCTGGAGCAGTGCCTGCACCACACCGTCACGACCCGGTTCGGGGCCACCGGCTCCCGAAGCCGCGCTTACCGTCGCCGGTTCCCCCGCTCTCGCGGAAACAGGCGCCATCGCCAAACCTGCCACGCTTTTACCCCCGTTATGACACAACGATCACCAGCGGCCCTCGGACCGGTAGGCCCGGGATGCGGCTGGGAGGTTGAAGTAAGTGACCATCCCCCTGAATGGCCAGGTATGCTCCGTCGCCAAAGGTTGAAAGGCGGAACACTTCAATTATCGATGCGCGGCCGACACTAGTTCCCACTCCTACGCCAGTCAACGCGTTCGAGTCGGCCCGGAAAGAGTGGGCACGCCTCCCCCTTATCGCCCCCGTCGCACGAAGCCCCCGAAGTTGTCAGCTAGCTGTAATGCATCCCGGGACTCCCCCGCCTCCGCCGCTTCCGATCATCACTGTACGCATCGATCCGGAGGCTTTCAGCGAGCATGCCGGGCTGTTTCTGTCCTGTTACTGCCAGCCAACATAGGGAATCGGAGATTGACCCCGACAAGTCGTGAACCAGCGGGTCATACCACTCCAAAGCCAGGCGGCGATCACCCGCATGAGGAGTTCCCCATTCCTGAGTGACGACCGCCACAGCCTGACCGAAGTGGTGATTGCAGCACACATCAGGCCGCCGCGCAGACGCCCTTCATGCTGTCGATCAGCGCGAGCACCGCGCGTGCGGACGGAAGAATCATGCGACCTTCCCTGGTGAGCTGGGCACCGGTGGAGTCACGGGTGAAAAGCTTGGTGCCCAGCATCTGCTCCAGGCACTTGATCTGGTAACTGATGGCCGGTTGTGAATAGCCGAGCGCCTTGGCCGCTTGGTCCATGCGCCCTATCTCTGCGATGGAAACGAAAGCGCGGAACTCCCGCTCATGCATTTTGCCCCCTGTCCGGCGACCACCATCCGATGGCCGTCGAGAACCCGTTGCCGAGAACGCACGGGTTATCCGATCCGTCGAGACCATATCAACGTACTCAATCTCGGAAGGCAACATCCGGTGCAGGAAGCTGCAATGCGATGGGCCGCGATGACTTCGCAAGAGCGGAACATGCTGCAACACCGGAGGTGAAGAACCCGGCCCCGATGAGAGTTCACCCGGCGTTCACCGCACCCGCCGCGAGTTGCCCGGACCGCCCGCACGGAACGCTCCCGCATGCCACCGCCCGCCCGGGCGGCTGATGGGTGGTCGGTCGTGGATGTCGGTGGTGTCGGTCGTGGATGTCAAACGCCCCGGAGGGCGGACCATCCGGGGCGTCTCCCCTGTTCGGGCTCCGAGCCGACTGTCGGGTTCGAACCGACGACCTTCGCTTTACAAGAGCGGTGCTCTACCAGCTGAGCTAAGTCGGCGTCTCCTGCAGTGTACCCGGCCCCGGGGCGTGATCCGTTCGAAAATTCTCGGGTCCTGGCTAGAGACAGGGCAGCCCTCGCCGGTATAGCGTCACGCCAATCCACCTCCGGTGGACTAGACCCCTACCTTTACTCGGATCGTCCGGCACGTTCCTGCCGGTGAAGGGACCAGATCACCATGGCCACGGTCACGTACGACAAGGCGACCCGGGTGTACCCGGGCACCGAGAAGCCCGCTGTCGACCAGCTCGACATCGCCATCGAGGACGGCGAGTTCCTCGTCCTCGTCGGCCCCTCCGGCTGCGGGAAGTCGACCTCCCTGCGGATGCTCGCGGGGCTGGAGGACGTCAACGGCGGGGCCATCCGGATCGGCGACCGCGATGTCACCCATCTGCCACCGAAGGACCGGGACATCGCCATGGTGTTCCAGAACTACGCGCTGTACCCGCACATGACCGTCGCCCAGAACATGGGCTTCGCGCTCAAGATCGCCGGCGTCAACAAGACCGAGATCCGGCAGAAGGTCGAGGACGCGGCCAAGATCCTCGACCTCACCGAGTACCTCGAGCGCAAGCCGAAGGCGCTGTCCGGTGGTCAGCGGCAGCGTGTGGCGATGGGCCGGGCGATCGTCCGCGAGCCGCAGGTGTTCCTCATGGACGAGCCGCTGTCCAACCTGGACGCCAAGCTGCGTGTGCAGACGCGTACGCAGATCGCCAGCCTCCAGCGGCGGCTGGGCATCACGACGGTGTACGTCACCCACGACCAGGTCGAGGCCATGACCATGGGCGACCGGGTGGCGGTGCTCAAGGACGGGCTGCTGCAGCAGGTCGACTCGCCGCGCAACATGTACGACCGCCCCGCCAACCTCTTCGTCGCGGGCTTCATCGGCTCGCCGGCGATGAACCTCGTCGAGGTGCCGATCACCGACGGCGGCGTGAAGTTCGGCAACAGCGTCGTCCCGGTCTCGCGTGAGGCGCTGACCGCCGCGGCCGACAAGGGCGACCGTACGGTCACCGTGGGCGTCCGGCCCGAGCACTTCGACGTGGTGGAGGCTAACGGCGGGACGGCGAAGACGCTGTCCAAGGCGGCCGACGACGCCCCGGCCGGTCTCGCGATCACCGTCAACGTCGTCGAGGAGACCGGCGCGGACGGCTACATCTTCGGCTCGGCCGACGTCGGCGGCGAGAGCAAGGACCTGGTGATCCGGGTCGACAGCCGCCAGGTGCCGGAGAAGGGCGCCCAGCTGCACGTCGTGCCGCGGCCGGGTGAGACGCACGTCTTCTCGACCTCGTCCGGGGAGCGGCTCAGCGACTGAGGCCGCCGGCCCGTCAGTTCGCCCCGACTCGTCCCGACGGCGCCGCTCGTCCGCTTCCCGCGGACGGGCGGCGCCGTGGCGTTGGGTGGGCGTCGCGTTGGGTGGGCGTGGAGCGCGTCGCGGTGTTCCGTTGTCGATAAATTCCCCGACATTTCGAGCATTTCGCCCCCGAGCGTCAACACCCCGAACGCCAAGAGCGGGTTTCCATCACCCGGCCTGGTGACGGAATGTCGCCAAATCGTCGCTCCTCGCTACGATCACGGCGTACCGCAGTTCCGTACCACCCACTCCGTACCACCCACCCGCGAGGAACCACCCCGTGAACCACGCAGCCCGCCGCATCGGCAGAACGCTCGCCCTCGTCCTCCCCGTCGTGCTCGTCCTCTCCGGCACCCTCGCGGTCACCCGCGTCCCCTGGGCCTCGCCGAGCGCCGAGTCGCAGATCCTCACCGCCTCCTCCGACCGGGCGTCCACCCGTGCCACCCACCGGGCCCCGCATGAGCTGCTGCGCGACCGGCTGCTCGCCGAGCTCCAGGAGAAGAACCCCTCCGTGGCGCTCACCCACCTCCAGGTGGCGACGGCCGAACGGCCCTCGCTCGCCAAGCACTGCGCCTCCATCGCCCGTGCGCTCGGCCGCGCCGCGGTCGCCAAGTACGGCGGGGTGAGCCGCGCCCAGGCGTACGCACGGCCCGTCTGCGACACCTCGTTCGCGTCCGGGATCACCCAGGCGTACCGCTGACCGCGTCCCCGACCGCACCGCCGGGGCCCTTCCCGCAGCCCTTCCCGCTCTCGTTCCCGCCCTTGTTCCCGCTCCGGCTCCGCCTGCGGCGGTCCCCGCACCGCATATGGTGCGGTTCATGAGCGATGACGACGAGCGCAGACCCGGGCATCACCACCAGACCGCGCGCCCCACACAAGCCGTCGTCCTGGCCGGAGGCCAGGGCTCACGGCTGCGTCCGTACACCGACGACCGCCCCAAGCCGATGGTCGAGATCCCGGGCACCGGGACTCCGATCATCGGCCACCAACTGGCCTGGCTGGCCGCCGAGGGCGTCACCGACGCCGTGGTCTCCTGCGGCCACCTCGCCGCCGTCCTCCAGGACTGGCTCGAGACGGCGGAGCTGCCGCTGCGAGTGAAGACCGTCGTCGAGAAGGAACCGCTGGGGCGCGGCGGCGGCCTGAAGTTCGCCGCCGCCAGGCTCCCGGAGCCCGACCAGCCCTGGTACGCCACCAACGGCGACATCTGGACCCGCTTCTCGCTCCGCGACATGGCGGACTTCCACGACGAGCGCGGCGCCACCGCCACGCTCGCCCTCGCCCGGCCACGGATCCCGTGGGGGGCGGTGGAGACCAACGAGTTCGGCCACGTCCTGGACTTCATCGAGTCGCCGCCCTCGCCGTACCTCATCAACGCGGGCGTCTACGTCTTCTCCGCCGCCTTCACCGCGCTGCTGCCCGACCGGGGCGACCACGAACGCACCACCTTCCCGCGCCTGGCGCGGGAACGTCGGCTGGCGGGCTTCCCCCTGCCCCAGGGGGCGTACTGGCGCGCGATCGACACGGCCAAGGACCTGACCGAAGCCGCCAAGGAACTGGCCGCCGGCCCCCCACCTCACGGCCACGGCCCCTTCGACACGACCCCTGTGCCACACGGCTGAACCCCGAGTACGCCGTCCGGCACCGACAGGGCGGCCGCGGCTCAGCACCCCGACGAACCGCGCCGCCTACGGCGGGCTGTTCCCCCTCCCCGCAGCCCCGTCACGCGGCTCCGCCGCATGACGGGGCTCCGCCCCAANCGCGGCTCCGCCGCATGACGGGGCTCCGCCCCAAACCCCGGGGTCCAGGGGCGAAGCCCCTGGTAACGGGAAGGGGCGGGGAGGGGAAAGCCGCCTCGACCCAACCGCCAAACACCACCACCCAAACAAGCCAGCACCCCAAGGAGTGCCCGGGACTCCGCCCCGAACCCAGGCCCCGGGGCCTGGGGCGAAGCCCCAGTTTCGGGAAGGGGCGGGGAGGGGGCAGCATCGATATGCGGCTCCGCCGCGTGGCCCGCCGCAGGCGCCACGATCCGGCGACAGGGACGGGCACCGCACCGCCCCCGCCCCCGCACCCGCACCCGCACCCGCACCCGCCTGCGAGCGGATGCCGAAGCCGTCGTGCGCGGCGGGTGGGCGCCCAGGCGCGGCGGCGCGGTCATGCTCAGCCGAGGAGGCCGCCGAGCGCGGCTTCCTCGGCGGCCGGGTCGCTGTAGTTGTACGTGTTGTCCTCCGGAGGGCCGCCCGCCGGGCCGCCCGCGGACATCCCTCCACCGGCGCCGCCCAGCGAGGACGGGCCCGGCACTGTCGGATCGAGGGGGTGGCGCGGGGAGCGGGGCGCGGCCCCCGTGCCCGGGCGGGGCCGCGACGCGCCGCTCGGGCGGCCGGACGTGCCGGACGCCGAATCCGTCGCGCTCGGCACCCCGGACGAGGACGTCGACGCCGAGGAGTCCGACGCGGACGGCTCGGGGCGGTGCGACAGCCGCTCACGCGGCGACGGCGCGCCCGCCGAGCCGCCACCCGTGCCCGCCGTCCCGCGCTGCCCGCCGCGCGGGCTCTCCGCGTGCTTGCTGGGCAGCGGCGAGCCGGGGAGGTTGTTCGTCGGCATATCGCTCGGCTCCGGCGCCTTCACGACCTCCGACGACCGTACGGCGGCCCCCAGCGTCGAGCCCACCAGCAGCGTCAGCCCGGCGACCACCATCGCCATCACCCCGCCGCGGCGCAGCACCCGGCGCCGCAGCTCCCACAGTTCGGCCCGGGGCCCGAGCCGCCGCCACGCCTCGCCCGCGAGGCGGCCGTCCACCGAGTAGACCGGCGCGCCCGCGATGATCAGCGGGCTCCAGGCGGCGAGGTAGATGATGTCGGGCGCGTCGTAGACCGGCACCGTGCGCCAGCTCACCGTGACGATCAGCGCGGCGGACAGCAGCGCGCCGAACGAGGCGGCCAGCCGCTGCCACAGCCCGAGCACGGTCAGCACCCCGACCACGATCTGCAGGAACGCCACGGTCAGCCCGGCGCCCACCGGATGCTCCAGCGCCAGGTCGCGCAGCGGCTCGGCGATCGGCCAGGGGTGCAGCCCGTTCAGCCAGGTGACCATCGAACCGCGCTCGCCGCCGTCGAAGTAGACGGGGTCGGAGAGCTTGCCCATCCCGCCGTAGATGGAGATGAAGCCGAGGAAGATGCGCAGCGGGAGCAGGACGACGCCGAGGTTCATCCGGCGCCCGGGGTAGTAGGCCTGGCGTACGGACTCGGAGTGGCGGCGCGGGCGCGGCACGGTGGCGCCGCGCCGCGACCCGTCCCGCTCGCCGTCGAGGGCGCCCGGCCGCCCGGAGGACGCGCCGCGCCGCTCCGCCCCGGCCGCCCTGGC